>DASRAT010000305.1:0-18987 GCA_035638015.1 Gemmataceae bacterium
GGCGGCGGCGACTCGGCGAGCGCTCCGTGTGGCAGCAGCGTCTCAAGGGACACCGGCGGCACATCGCACTCGGGCAGCGTGTGGCAGCGGCGCCCAGATTCGCTCAGCTCGAACAGTAATTCGGTGGATTGGGTTTTTTCCATGATGAAATCCGAATGAACATGTGAACCATGCTTTATTTGGCCTTGCGAGGTCTGCGCTTTTGCGCATCCCCCTGGGCGGCGGCCATGGCTTTTTCCGCTTCCCGCACCCGCCGTTCGAGTGCGGCGAATTCAACGGGGTCGGTAACCGGAATCAATTCAAACCGCTGAAGCGTTGGTTTGTAATGCTTTGGGTGGGTTTTTTTCTTCATTTGTCAGACTCCCATGGACTCGACAAAAAATGGCAATTCGCCTTTTAACACATCTGGCTCCTGCTCTCGAAAAAACCATATTTGCACGGTGTAACGGCCTTCCAGCGGAAATGCGCAGTTCAATCGAATGAAGCCGGAAACCATTTCGTGGGCGTGATCGAATCTTGGATTAGGATTCAAATGCCCAAAGAACACCGTTTTGTCCGTCTGATCGTTGACAACACGCACATGACCCGGAAACTCGCCAGCTTGGGGAGAGGATAACATTAAGAACAGCCATAGCCCAGAAGGCTTGAAAGGAAACGCCTCGGCGACAATGCCTTGCCGCACGCCCTTCAAATGAAACACGCCTGCTTCGGTTTTGCTTTCCCGCACTCCATCGCAAATCGTCATGATCCGAACTCGGGGCGTCAATGCGGCGGCGGCCATGAACCGACTCTCCCTTCGCATTCGCTGCGTTCAAGTTAACAGAAGGCAAGACAACGAACAAGATTCCGCGGCCGCATCAGCCTCGTGCCATTCCAGCCAAGGCAGCGGCGAAGGCATCAATTTCCACTTTGGTGCGTTTCTCAGTCACCGCCACACTCAAGCAATTTTTCAACACCGGATACCATCGTCCCAGCGGCAAGCCGGCCTGATAGCCCTCCTTTAACAAACGGCTCAATAGCGCCGGCACGTCGCCCGGCACTTCCAGCACGAATTCCTTGAAAAATGGCCGCTTGAACTTGAGCGACACGCCCGGGATGGCTGACAGTTTGTCTGCCGCGTAGTGGGCTTTTCGTGTGCAAAGCTCAGCGGTTTCTTGCAGGCCCTGCGGGCCCAGGGCGGCCAGGTAAACGGCGGCTCGCAGGGCAAACAGGCCCTGATTGGTGCAGATGTTGCTTGTCGCTTTTTCGCGGCGGATGTGTTGCTCGCGGGTTTGCAGTGTCAGCACCCAGCAGCGTTTGCCGTTGCGGTCCGTCGTTTGGCCGACAAGCCGGCCCGGCATCTTGCGGACGAATTCCTGGCGGCAAGCGAGAATGCCGAGGTACGGGCCGCCGAAGGCCATGGGGTTGCCGAGGCATTGCCCTTCGGCCACGGCGATGTCGGCGTGATATTGGCCCGGGCGTTTCAGGATGCCGAGGCTGATCGGGTCGAAACTGACAATGAACACCGCGCCCTTGGCGTGGGCCAGCTTGGAGATTGCGTCAACCTCTTCCAGATTGCCGAAGAAATTGGGATGTTGCACGACGACACACAGAGTTTGATCGTCGATCTCGGATTTGAGCAGATCGGGATCAAGCCAGCCGTGGGGCGTTTTCAAGGTGGTGATTTGCACGTCCAGGTCGGCGACATAGGTGGCAAGCGATTGTCGATACTCGGGATGCACCGTTTCGGGAATCAGGACCTTGTGACGCTTGGGCGAAATGCCCGTTGCCATCAGCACCGCCTCGGGGACCGCGCTGCCGCCGTCGTAAAGACTGGCGTTGGCCACGTCCAGGCCGGTCAACTCACTGATGAGCGTTTGATACTCAAAAAAAGCCTGCAAGCTGCCCTGGCTGGCTTCAGCCTGATACGGGGTATAAGCCGTGTAATACTCGCTGCGGCCGGCCACGGCGTCCACCACAGCGGGAATGAAATGGTCGTAACTGCCGCCGCCCAGGAAACAGACAGCGTCGTCGGGCGAGACGCACTGCTTCGCCAAACCCACCATGTGCTGCTGGAGCGCCATCTCGCTGAGGGCAGGCGGCACATCGAGCGAGCGTTGCAAGCGGAGTGTTTCGGGGATCGACTGAAAAAGATCAGCGATGTTGTCGGCCCCGATGGCCGCCAACATCGCTTCTTGGTCGGCAGGCGTGTTGAGAATGTAGGACATTAATGCCCCTCCGAGGCAATCTGCTTTTCGTATTTCTCCAGCGTCATTAAATGCTCCAGCTTCGTGCCCGGTTCGCACTTGACCTTGACGATCCAGCCCTTGCCATAGGGATCATTGGAGATGATCGAGGGATCGTTTTCCAGCTTGTCGTTGACGGCGATGACTTCGCCGTTGACGGGTGAATAAATCTCGCTGACAGCCTTGACCGATTCGATTTCGCCGAAGCTGTCGCCGGTGAAGACGTGGTCGCCGATTTCGGGCAGCTCGATGTAAACGACGTCGGTGAGCTGCTCGACGGCGAATTTGGAGATGCCGATGGTGCAGGTGTCGCCTTCGAGGCTGGCCCACTCGTGGGATGTCGCGTAACGCAGGTTTTTGGGATCCATCTTCAACTCCGAAAAAATACGGCTGGCGGCTTAGCGTGAGCCGGTAGCTTTTTTATAGAAAGGCAAATTGACCACGTGGGCTACTTCGGTTTTGCCGCGAATGTCCACGTCCAGGGCCGTTCCCGGCGCCGCGAAATCTGGATCAACATAGCCCATAGCAATCGCTTTTTGCAAGGTCGGGCTGAATGTTCCACTACAGACGCGACCGACTTCCTTGCCGCCGGCCGAGAGCGTGCAACCTTCCCGCGCAACGCGCTTGCCGATTAACTCAAGGCCGACGCGGTGTCGTAATTTGGTATCTTGAAGTCGCCGTTCCAGTGCCGCTTTGCCAATGAAATCAGGCTTGTTCAACTTGACCGACCAGGCGAGGTTGGCCTGAAGCGGGTCGATTTCTTCGTTCAGTTCGTGGCCGTAAAGCGGCATCCCGGCTTCCAGACGCAGCGTGTCGCGAGCGCCCAGGCCGCAAGCCTTGGCGCCACGCCCGATCAAGTCTTCCCAAAGCTGCACAGTTTGTCCGGCGCCGAGCATGAATTCAAAGCCGTCCTCGCCCGTATAGCCGGTGCGGCTGACGACACACGGCTTGTCTTTATAGCGGGTCGGCGTGGCGAAATAGTAACCCAGTTTGGAGACATCGGTTTCCACGAGGTTTTGACAAATACTGACGGCTTCCGGCCCTTGAACGGCGATCATTCCGGTAGTTGGCGTCTGATCGACGATTTCAACCTTGCGTTCAGCTTTGTGACTGTTAAGCCAGTCCACAATTTTCTGGCGATTGGAGGCGTTGACCACCATCGCATAGCCATACGGCCACTTGTACACCAGCACATCGTCGAGAATGCCGCCCTGCTCGTTACAGACGTGGCCGTAACGGACTTGAAAATCGCGCATTGTCGCCGCGTTGTTGGCAAAGACGTGCTGAATCAGGCCAAGGGCATCGGGTCCGCCGAAGGAAAGACGACCCATGTGGCTGACATCGAACAACCCGGCCTTGGTTCGCACCGCGTTGTGCTCGTCGGTGATGGTCGTGTATTGAATCGGCATGTCCCAGCCGGCGAAGTCCGCCATGCGGGCGCCGTGGGCGATGTGCCAAGCATATAGTGGGGTGCGTTGTGCCATGAATGCCGCATTCTCAACTGAAACCAAGCGCTCCGATGTTTGGGAAGTTTAGACAGTGGGCAACAGCGCTTCAAGGGCGCGAAGGTGCTGTCTTGGCCGTGCGAGGTGCATTCTGGCGATTTCTGCCAACCAACCTTGCTCCAGTTGCGTAAGATGAGAGATAATTAATCTTTTGCCGCAACCGCACTATGGAAGGGGCTGCGATGTCGAATCCCTATGCCATCAGCCGAAAGCTCCCCAATCCGAATGGGACCGTCACGGATGTGCATGTAAACGGTTCCATGCCAGCTGCACCCTCACACAAGTTGCATTGCAAGCTTGCAGCTCCCGGCTCCGGCCAGATGCAGACCAGCGAGGTTGCGCCTTTGCTGCGCTACCGGCTGCGCCTGGCCACCATTATTACCTTGGTGACCTTTGCGATCTTCCTGGTTCGCAACTTTCTCAACTTCAATAATCCCGACGGCCCCACACCCGTTGGCCTGGCGATTCACAGTTTCATTGTGGCGGTGATGATTGTGCTGGCCAGCCTGCTATGGACCTCCATTCCATTCTCGGTCAGGGCCTTGCGCGCCATGGAACTGACGCTGTTCGGCATGGCGGCGTTGTTTTTCGTTTACTTGCATTTCACGATGTTCAGCGAATCGCAAGTGCTCAAGTGGGCCAACGCCGACCACCAGGACAAAGTCGTGGCATTGGCCACCACCGTCGGCAACATGCGCTGGTTCATGCTCATCGTTCTTTACGGGACCTTTGTACCCAATACCTGGCGCCGCTGCGCCCTCATCGTCGGCATTCTGGCGGCCATTCCAATCACGCTCAATATCTATCGCTGCACGGTGTGCCCTCATTTTGCCCACATCACTGGCCCGTTTCCCATCGCGGACACGCTGATCGTCTTGGGCCTGGCGTCGGCCATTGCCATCTTCGGCTCTTACAAGATCAGCGTCTTGCAGCAGCAGGCCGTTGTGGCACGCGAATTGGGCCAGTATCGCTTGAAAGAAAAGCTAGGCTCGGGCGGCATGGGTGAGGTTTACCTTGGCGAACACGTGCTGTTGCGACGCCAGTGTGCCGTCAAACTGATCCGTCCTGACCAGGCCGGCGATCCGACCAACCTTCAGCGTTTCGAACGCGAAGTGCAAGCGATGGCCACGCTGACGCATTGGAACACGGTGGAGGTGTTCGATTACGGCCACGCCGAGGACGGCACTTTTTATTACGCCATGGAATATCTGCCGGGCCTTACTTTGCAGGAACTGGTGGACAAATACGGCCCATTGCCGCCGGAGCGGGCGATTCACTTTTTGCGGCAGATTTGCGGAGCGCTGCAAGAAGCTCACGGCCTGGGCATTATTCATCGCGATGTCAAGCCGAGCAATGTCATTGTTTGCGAGCGCGGGGGAGTGCAAGACGTGGCCAAGCTTCTAGATTTTGGCCTGGTGCAATGTCTGGGCATCGACAACGAAGCGGGCAAGCTGACGGTGCAAGGCGTGATTCTGGGGTCGCCGCCGTACATGGCTCCGGAGCAGGCATTGGGCCGCTCCAATCTCGACGCCCGCACTGACATCTATAGCGTAGGCGGGTTGGCTTATTTCTTGCTGACTGGGCAGCCGCCTTTTGTCCGCGATCAGGCGATGGAAATGCTCGTCGCACACGCCCACGAAAAACCGGCGCCGATGACCGATTTGCGGCCGAGCGTGCCGGACGATTTGCAGGCGGTGGTAATGAAGTGCCTGGAAAAAGATCCTGGTCGCAGGTTTGCGTCTGCCGATGACCTTGAACAAGCCTTGGCGCAGTGCGACGCGGCCGACCAGTGGAACCGGCATACGGCAGCATTGTGGTGGAAGGAAAGCATTGTTCCCGCCAGAGTGGCTGGGGAAGGCGTGTTGGTCGGGTAGTCGTTTAGCCGCGACGCGCAGCGGAGCGCGCTCCGCTGCGCGTCGCGGCTAAACAAATACTGGCGATAGAAATGAAAAAGACCCACGGCTTTTGGCCGTGGGTCTTTGGTTTGCCTGATTGTCGAAATCCGTGGTTAGTTCCCGATTGGTCCCAACCCAGTCGCCTTCGGGGCGGTGCCGATGCCCTCAATCGTGACGCGCGGCCGCGTGCCGTCGTCCAGGGCCACCGCTTCGGCGGCGTCGCAACGCACGCTGTTGCCGGCCACGTCGGTTACCACCATCCGCACATAGGCTTCTTTGCCGATGCTCTGCGGCGGGAACCAGCGATATTTGCCGGAGTTCGGTTGACCCTTGGCAATGGGTGTCCATGTGCCCTGCGCGGAGCTGCTGTAATACAGGTCCACCGACGCGCTGCCGAGATTCTTGTCGTTGGCTTGCCAGACGATTTCAATGCAGGCACAATCGTCGGTCGCCAGCTTGACGCTTTTGAGTTCGGCAGTGGGCTTGGTGGTGTCCAGTTCCACTACATAGTCAGGGACTTCCCCGGACTTCGGCGGAGTGGCGCCGAAGCCGCGGCCATTGGTCACCGACAGGCGGATGCCATAGGTGCCTTCGCCGGGCAGATCGAAAACGGCCGGGCTTTTCTTGTCGGGATCTTCGCACAGGACATCCCAGGTGCGGCCGTTGTCCTTGGTGATCCAGACCTCGACCTTGCCGACGCCGCTCTTGCCTTCGTCTTCGATCCGGTAATCCAGGCTGATACGCGGTTGGCTGACGATCATGCACTTGCCGGCGGCCGGTTTGGCACAATTGGCTTGCTGGCAGTTGAGGTTTTGAGGCGGCATGATGTCGCTGGGCTGAATGGGCAGTTGCTGGGGCATCGCCGGTTGCGTCGGCACAGTTTTGATCAGTTCGGCCGCAATGTTGCTGGTCGTTTTCGCCGGCTGCGTCTGCTGCACGCTCGAGGGCTCTGGGTTGTAAGCAACTTTGGTCACACCATTGTCACCCGTGGTGGCTGGTGGGCTGGCAGCCTTCATGGCCAGGTCCGAGAAATTGAATTCCTTGGTAACGGTGTGACTGGCGCGGTCAGCGCAGGTCACTTTGACCATGCCGGTCCAGACGGCCACGTGGGGAATGCAGAAGCAATCCTGCTGGCCAGGCATGGGGCTCAGCACACGCCAGTTTTTGTTGCCGTCCTGGTATTCAAACTTGGTCTGGGCCGGATTCGGATTGGCGTCGCGGACCTCGCACTTCATGCAAATGCCTTCCGGGCTCAGGGGCATGGTCTTGAGTTCCAGTTGAGGATCGCAAGTGTCCAGGACGACGATGACCGCCGGCGGTTCCTTGTTCACATCGGAAGGCGAGGCCACGCCCGTGCGATCAATGGTGACCACACTGAACCAGTATTCGCCGTCCTTGGGCAGCTTGCACTCGAAGCCCTTTTGGGTCGGCGGCACCTTGGCCAGCAAATCCCAAGGTTTGCCGGCGCCGTCCTTGACGTAAAAGAGAATCTCTTTAATGTTGGGCACGGACAAGGGATCAACATCCACGGGCAAAAACAACGTGTTTTTGGCCATGTAGTATTTTTCAGGCAGCTTGTTGCCCCCGCTGTCGCCCAGCGGCATCTGCGCCTTGGCAGGCGTGGCCGAGACCGCCAGGCCCAGAGCCAGAATGGCTGCCAAGGCCAGACGTACCCAGCTGGGACGGGCCGTGGCAGAACCGACGACGTTTGGTAGATTCCGTATGCTCTTCACAGTTCCCCTCCCCGATCCGGCGCACCTGTCTCGTCCCCCGACGAGAACTTGGGCTGGACCTATGTCTTGGGGCCGGCGTCGCGCCTGGCCACCGTTCTTGATTCATTCACCCACGGCAGGGCGGCGGCTATAGCGAACCCTTCCCCGCGCGTCAACAGCAAATCGGCTTGTCACATGAGCCGTTGTGGTTTACATCGGCTCGACGAAGCCTGCGTTGCAATCAACATCGGCATAACCGGCAGAGTTGCTGTAATTTGAAGCTGTGGCAGAATTGGTTTTTTACCTAATGAAGCGAGATCATTGGCATAACACCATTAATATTAATATGTTGCATGATTTTATCCCATCGAATCTTCACAAAGCGGCCCTCGTCACAACGAATGTTTACCTAATCTTCTTTATTTTTCCAGCTTGTCTTACTATCCTATCTTAACAGCAGTCTCCCCTCCCGGAGAAACCTTGCTTGGGGTTGTTCGGGATCACCAGCGCAAGCCGCATCGCGTCCGATTTGCGACCTATACTCCACTTGTTTGGGAAGCGCATTCCCGGCGCGTGGCGGCAGTGGTTGCCAAGCATCCCCTCTAGGCAACGGGCACAGGCGGTCGCGCTTTGGCGCGATGGCGACGCGGGCAGTATTGCGCCCATGGTCCGGCTGTCATTTTCCCCACTGGAACGATCAGGGACGATGTCCGGGGCTGGGCTGCGAAAACGGATGCAACCCACGTGCACGGAGTGCGCGCCCAAAAAGAGTTCAACATGTTTCGCGCCTCCCCCATACCTTTGCACGACATCATGCTTCAGCCGTTGCCAGGTTCGGTCTCGGCTTCGCCGAGCCCTTGTCTAGGCGGCGAGGCCTTGCGAGGCCTGTCGGCGGTTTGCTCGGCGGCGGGCGGTATGGCTGCGTTGGGCGTTTGTCTGCTGTGGAGTTATTGGCCCACGTTGTTGCGCATGGTGGAACGCTGGTCCCACGATCCGCAGTACTCGCATGGCTTTCTGGTGCCAGTATTCGCTGCCGCCATTGTTTGGCATCGGCACCGACTGGCGCCCACGCACTTGATGCCAAATTGGTGGGGGCTGGTCTGGCTCGGCTGCGGCATTGCCATTCGATTGCCAGGGGCCTACGGCGACATCGACTCGCTAGACGCTTTGTCACTCTTGCCGACGCTGGCCGGGCTCTGTTTGCTGGTCGGCGGCGGAGCGATGCTGCACTGGTGTTGGCCCGCCATCGCCTTCCTGGGTTTCATGATGCCGTTGCCGTTCTTTGCGGAAACGGCGTTGGCTCACCCGTTGCGACGACTTGGTACAGAAGCCAGCACCTACCTGCTTCAGACCTGCGGCTACCCCGCCATGGCGGAAGGCAACATCATCTTCATCGACGAGGTCAAACTGGGCGTCATTGACGCTTGCAGCGGCCTTGGCATGTTGATGACGTTTTTTGCATTGTCCACGGCCATGGCTCTGGTGATCGAACGCCCTTTGGCGGACAAGCTGGTGATCTTTGTCAGCGCCATACCGATCGCCCTGATCGCCAATATCACCCGCATCACTGCCTCGGGCATGGTGCATTGGTCCTGGGGCGACGAAGCAGGCAATTTCCTGCACGACTGGGCAGGCTGGCTAATGATGCCGCTGGCGCTGGCCTTGTTATGGTTGGAACTGCGCTATCTCGACCGACTGCTTGCCGACGGGATGTTGGCCGGGCCATTGCCGATTGGCTTGCCCGAGCAGACACAAAAAGGCGACCTGCCGCGCCAGGCGCGGGCCGCACAATAGGAGATTGGTGAGCATGATTCCCCCTGATGGCAACAACAAAGCCTTGACGCATTCCCGGCCCAACACGCCGCTGCCGGACCAGACCCCAGTGCCGCCGAACGGAGCGTTGGTGCTTAACGGCGCCTTGCCGCCCCCATTACCGCCCACGTCAGGGTCTGCCGCGTTTTCAACGACGCCGACGGTGGGAGCGCTGGTGCTGGCGCTAAAGCGGCGCTGGATACTGGCGTGCACGCTCGGCGTGCTGGGCGCTATCGGGGCCGTCATGGCCGTTTCCGTGGCATTTCCTCCGAAGTACGTGGCTCAGGCCAGGCTCGAATTGGCATCGCGCCCCACCAAACCGATTTTTGACGGCACCGGCGGCGAGCCGGACACCGATCCGGCCATCTACCGCGCCAGCGCGATGGCTATCATAAAAAGCCCATTGGTCCTGTCCAATGCCCTTAATAGCGACAAACTCAAAGGTCTCAAGATCACCGGATTATCGGCCGATTCGCTGGAGAAAGCGATCAAAGTGGACTTCTTGCTCGGCCCCGAGATCATGTCGGTCAAGCTGTTCGGTGATGACCCGGAACATCTTGCCGACGTGCTCAATGCCGTCACCACGGCTTACAAGGATGAGGTCGAAAACCGCGACAACCAGCGCAAGAAAGTGCTGATCGATCAGCTGGAAAAGAGTCTGCGCGAGAACCAGCAGAAATTGGCGGAAAAGCGCAAGGATTTGCAAGTTGCCGAGAAAGACGACAATATTGCCGACCCGCAAACGCTGCAGATGCGGATCAATACGGCTACCTTCAAAGTCACCAATATTGAAGCGGAGCGCCGGGCAGTTCTCAATGACCTGAGCAAGAAAAAGCTCGATCTGGCGGACACCAAGGCCCAGTTGGCCGCCGTGAATACGGCGCCCATATCTCACGAGAAAGTGACTTTGCTCATTTACAGTTTGACGCAGATGCAGTCGCTCAGCACCAAGCTCGCGGATGTGGAAGATAAAACCAGCGAATGGCTGCCGCTGCCGGATTCTCCGCAAAAGACGGCAGCACTTGACAGCTTGGCCGAGAAAAAAGCAAGCATCCTTGAAAGCGTCAAGAAAATCGAAGACAAGCAGCGTCCGGAAATCGAGAAAAAGCTTCGGGCAGAGATGAAAGAAACGCTCGAACAAGACATCCGCAAGCTCGAAAGCAACATCGGCGGATTGCAGAACAACGTGCTCACCGTCACGGATGCCCTGGAGAAGGCCCAGCTGGAATTGGATGCGCTCACCTCCAACCGCAGGGCCGGCGTCCGCGTCGAAAATCTACGCGACGAAGTCAAGCAAATTGAGAAAGTCCAGGACACGCTGCATGGCCGGGTGGCCTTGGTCAAAGCCGAGCCGGCGGCGTCGAAACGCATTCTGGTGCTCCAGGTCGCGGAAACACCGACGGACAAGGACTTTTCCCGCCTTACCAAAGTCGGCAGCGCCGCCGGCCTGGGCGTCTTCGGTCTGGTGTTGTTCGGCATCGCCTTTGTCGAATTCCGGTCGCGCAAGGTCAGTGGCATTGACGAAGTAACCCAGGGTCTGGGCCTGGCGCTGGTTGGCACCATGCCCAAGCTGCCGGCTGGAGTCCAGCGGCCGATCCAGGGCGCGATGACGCAACAGACCATCCACTGGCAAAGCGTTATCACCGAATCGGTGGACGCCATCCGCACGCAACTGCTGCACGCTTCACGGACCGACGCGGTCCATGTCGTCATGGTCACCAGTCCGAACGGTGGCGAAGGCAAGACGTCACTGGCCAGCCAGCTTGCAGCCAGCCTCGCCCGTGCCTGGCGCAAAACACTGCTTGTGGACGGCGACCTGCGCAATCCGGCCGCGCACAAGTTGTTCAACCTGCATTTGGAGCCGGGATTCAGCGAATTGCTGCGTGGCGAGGCTAACATTGCCGACGTGGTCAAGCCGACACTGCTTAGCCGACTGTGGCTCATGCCCGCCGGGCACTTCGACGCCCACGCCATTCAGGCTCTGGCCCAGGACAATGTCGCGGGCATCTTCGACCAGATGAAAGAGCAGTACGACTTCATCATCGTCGATTCGTGTCCCGTGCTGCCGGTGGCCGACGCGCTGCTTTTGGGCCAGCATGTGGACGCCGTGATCTTCTCGGTGCTCCGCGACGTGAGCCGCCTGCCGTCGCTCCGAACGGCGCAGCACAAGCTCCAGGGCCTCGGCGTCCGCATGTTGGGGGTTGTCATCATTGGCACTGACACCGAGCCAGGCAGCCAGGATTACAAATACACGACCCAGGTGACCGCATAAGACCGCGGGTTATTGACAGTCGGGAGTCGCTGTGCGTCCGTTTCCATTGTTCATGGCCTTCGCCCTCCTGCTGATAGGTGGCCTGGTCCACGGCATGTGGACACAGCGCTGGCAACCGTCGCCGGCTTTGGATGAGGCCTGTGCCCGCCTTCAGGCCGTGCCCGCAAATGCGGGCCGGTGGAAAAGCACCGCGGTGCAAGGCGATCCCGAGGCCTTTCGCCAGGCCCGGGCCGTGAACTATTGGATGCAACAATACGCCAAGGACGGAGCTGGCCAATCCATTACCGTCATCCTCATGTGCGGTCGCGCCGGCCACATGTCGGTGCATACACCGGACATCTGCTATCGGGGCGCGGGCTACGAAATGGCAGGCGATCAGGTCAAGGAAACGGTGGCCGGCGCCGAGTTTTGGACCGCCCGCTTTCGCCGCGAAGGCGATCCAGCGGGCAACGAGCTGCGAATACGCTGGGCGTGGAGCGCTACCGGCTACTGGCAAGCTCCCGCCTCGCCACGCTGGACTTTTGGCAACGAGCCGTTTCTTTACAAGTTATACGTGGTATACGGCGGCGCCAGTGACAGCATGACCGATGAGTTCCTACGCGAGTTCTTGCCCGTGCTGGACAAGTCGTTGTTTCGCGCCCGCTGAGCCACATGCAGATGCAACAAGGCACCATGTCCATTATCACAGCTGACAAATTGTCTCCCGCCACCCCCGAGGGAAGAGGCAGAGAAGCGGTTGCAACGGCGCCCCAGCCGGCGCCCTCGCCGTTGCCACCGTGTTTGGTGGCGCCCGTGTCGGGCTGGTATCTCGTCGGCAAACAAACTCTGGATTTTACATTAGCCTTGCTGTTGTTGGTCGTTACCGCGCCAGTCATGCTCTTGGCGATGTTGCTCGTCAAGCTAACATCGCGCGGCCCGGCGTTGTACACCCAAACGCGCGTTGGCAAAAACGGTCGGCCTTTTGTGATCTATAAACTGCGCACGATGGTCAACAAATGCGAGAGCCTGACCGGCGCTTGCTGGGCGACGCCCAATGATCCTCGCATCACCCTTCTGGGCCGCATTCTGCGCAAAACGCACATTGACGAGTTGCCGCAGCTATGGAACGTGCTCAAGGGCGACATGAGCCTGATTGGCCCCCGGCCCGAGCGGCCTGAATTTGTGCCGCGCCTGGAGCAAGCCATCGGGCACTACCGGAGTAGGTTGCTGATGAAACCCGGCGTCACGGGCCTGGCCCAAGTCCAGCTGCCGCCTGATACCGATCTCACCAGCGTACGCTTGAAATTGGCTTATGACCTCTACTACGTGCAGCACGCCACACTTTGGCTGGATGTCCGCCTCCTTGCCGCCACGGCGTGCAAGATGGCGGCGCTGCCGTTCCGCGTGCTGCGTGCCATGTTCCGCTTTCCTCGCCAGGACGCCGTGGAACAGGAATACAAGAAATTGACTCCCACGCCCGCGGTCGCCGGCCACGCGTCTCGGGTTTGATTGGTCCCTTGCCGATATGGGTTTCATCCTTTTCATTTTGGTGACTGCCACTCTGCTGATCCGCCCCGCGGAGCAATTGCCGGAGTTGCAGAGCCTGCGCATCTATGAGTCGCTCATCATCCTGTGCTTCGTGTTCTCCTTCGGCGCGGTGCTGGAGCAGTTCACCATGCGCAACCTGGAAACACGGCCGATCACGATTTGCCTGTTGGGTCTGTTGATTGCAGTGCCGTTGTCGCACCTTTCGCAGGGCAACGCCCTGGCGGCGGCTGACACCTCTTTCGAATTCTTCAAGATTGTCATTTATTATGTCCTGCTGGTGGGCAATATCACCACGGTGTTGCGACTGCGTGTTTTCCTGGCCTGCCTCGGAGTGTGCGCGGTGGCTTTTGTGATGCTGGCAGTGCTTCAATATCACGAAGTCATTGAGTTACCGGAGCCGGAGCCGGTTGTGGGGACAATCGACAGTACCAAAGGCAGCGAGCAAAGAAAGGGCGCCTTTGTGAAAGACGGGGAATATGACCCGGAAATCGGTCAAATCGTGGACGTCAAACGGCTGCGCGGCACCGGCATTTACCGCGACCCCAACGACCTGAGCTTACTCCTGACCATGGGCTTGTTCATTGCGCTTTATGGCCTGACAGACACCAACCAGGGCGTGTTCCGCCTGGGCTGGCTGGGACCACTGCTGTTGTTTGGCTATGCCCTTTCGCTGACACAGTCGCGCGGTGGTTTTTTGGGCATGATGGCCGGATTCATGGCCCTGTTTTACGCCCGCTTCGGCTGGCGCGGCACGCTGATGTTGGGCGTGCCGCTCCTACCCGTGGCCGTGGTCTTGTTCGGCGGTCGCATGGTGAGCATCTCCGCGTCGGAGGGGACCGGCCAAACGCGGATCCAGATTTGGAGCGACGGCATTGCGGCCATGCTGTCGGCGCCCATCTTTGGCGTCGGCATGAGCGAACTGGGAACGGTAGTCGGCAAGGCGGCCCACAATTCTTTCCTGAGCGCCTATGCCGAGCTGGGTCTGTTTGGCGGCACGTTTTTCTTGGGGGCCTTTTTCAGCGCGCTGCTGTCGCTCCAGCGCCTTCTTCAATATCGTGACTACTTGATGGATGCCAATCTACGCCGTTTATTGCCATTTCTGGTGGCGCTATTGGCTTCCTACGGTGTGGGCATATTGTCGCTGTCGCGCGTTGATGTAGTGCCGACTTATTTGATCTTGGGCGTCGTGACCGCGGCGGTCAGTTTGGCTGCCGGCCACGTGCCCGCTCTAGCGTTGCGGCTTGATTCACGCCTCGTTCAACGCCTTGCAATGGCCAGCGTGGCGTTTCTCGCTGCAACTTACATGTTCGTTCGAGTGCTCAAAACCTAATCCAACGCCAAGCCCCGTTCTCTGCTTGGAGAAACAACTGTGCTTGCAACCATGCCGACCAAAATGGAATCAGCCCCAGCGCCCATGGTGGTTTCCGCAGAGCCCGACAAGGCGGCGGCCGTCGACCAATCAGAAACCGTGATCGGCCCGCCGCGCGGCTGGCAATTGATCAACGTGCGCGAGCTATGGCGCTATCGCGAACTGATCTACTTTCTGATTTGGCGCGATGTCAAGGTCCGTTACAAGCAGACGCTGCTCGGCGTGGCCTGGAGCGTGTTGCAACCGGCGATGATGATGGTGGTTTTCACCCTGTTTTTCAGCCGCGTCGCCGGATTCAACGATAGCGAGATAGCTTATCCGGTCTTCGTATTGAGCGGCTTGCTGCCGTGGACGTTTTTCACCGCTGGCCTTGTGGCGGCGGGCAACAGCGTTATTGGTTCGGAGCGGCTCATTAGCAAGGTCTATTTTCCGCGTTTGGCGATGCCCTTTTCCGCGGTGGGGTCTGCCCTGGTCGATTTTATGTGGGCATTCGGATTGTTATTCGTGGTGATGCTCATTTACCAAACGCCGCCGGGAGTGACGTTGATCTTGGCGCCGCTGATGCTGTTGCCGATCGCGCTGGCAGCCGCGGGTTTTGGCACCTTGTTCGCGGCGCTCAATGTGGCCTATCGTGATGTGCGCTACGTCATTCCATTCCTTGTGCAACTATGGATCTTCGCGACGCCGGCAGTGTACATGCCCACGGCGCAAGCGGCGCCCACGGACTGGCTGCATAGCTTTCTAACTTTGAACCCGCTTAACGAGCTAGTGGCCGCGTACCGCGCGGCCTTGCTGGGCCGGGACATAGATTGGGCCTCGTTCGCGGTTGCTTCCGGCATTGTCGTGTTGGTATTCCTCATGGGGTGCTTGTACTTCCGCCGCGTGGAAGACAGTTTCGCGGACGCCATCTGAAACCAACGCTGTTTTTGCCCTGGGATTGTCATGAAATCAATCGTTCGCTGTCAGGATGTGAGCAAATGCTACCAGGTTCAGCAGGACGGCCCGCGCGGCGCCTACGGCTATCGGGCCCTGCGCGATGAGCTGGTGGAATGGGCCAAGGCGCCGGCGCGGTGGTTGCGAGGCGGCGGCAGCCGCAAGGCCAAGCCGTTCTGGGCGCTAAAAAACGTCGGCTTCGAAGTCCAGCCCGGTGAAGTGGTCGGCATTATCGGCCGCAACGGCGCCGGCAAATCGACGCTGCTCAAGATCTTTTCAAAGATTACCAAACCCACTACTGGCGAGGTGCGCCTGCGCGGCCGCGTAGGCAGTTTGCTGGAAGTGGGTACCGGTTTTCATCCCGAATTGACGGGACGGGAGAATATCTTTCTCAATGGCGCCATTCTTGGCATGAAACGCACGGAGATCATCAGGAAATTCGATGAGATCGTACAGTTCGCGGAAGTCGAGCAGTTTCTGGACACGCCGGTGAAACGCTATTCCAGCGGCATGTATGTGCGGCTTGCTTTTGCCGTGGCGGCTCACTTGCAGCCGGAAATCCTGATTGTGGATGAAGTTCTCGCCGTGGGCGACATGGCATTTCAACGCAAGTGCTTGGGCCGCATGCGCGAGGTCGGCAAATCGGGCTGCACTGTGTTGTTCGTCAGCCACAGCATGCCTGCCGTGGAGTCGCTGTGCACCCGAGCCTTGCTCCTCGACGGCGGCATGCTGGTAAATGACGGCGATGTCCACGACCTGATTCAGGAATACCACAAACGCGTTTTGCAACCTGCCAGCGGCGTCAGCGATTCCTTGGCTGAGCGTGGCGGGCCAGACCGTGCCTACCGAGTATTTCAATCCGCCACGTTGCGTGACGACCGCGGTGAGCCGACCAACTTTTTGCCCTTGGGCGGGCTGTTTCATCTCCGCCTCGGCCTGGCGGCACCGGTGGTCTTCGAGTCACCGACCATCACCATTGGCATCGACGACACCCTGGGCCATCGCTTGCTCACCGTGCAAACTCCACTGACCAAGCCGGTCTTTGACCGCATTGAAGGCACCTGCCAGGTCGAATGCAAGGTGCCGAATTTTCCGCTGGCGCCTGGCGAGTACTGGATCAAGCTCGGCATGTGGTCCATGGTGGCCGAAGTTGACGAAGTGGACCGCGTCATGCATTTCAGCGTCACCAACGCCGACAAGTTCGGCGAGGGGCGCGGAATTCACCAGGGTTTGTGCGTGGCGCCCTCGCAGTGGTCCGTCATGCAAAACTAACCGCGCCGTTCTCGCATTGAGCCGTGGCCGCCAAAGCTTGCGCGTGCTTTGGGGCCCTGGTTTGATATGCAGAAGCTGCGCGGCGCCTTCCCCCAGCACCAACCCTTTAACCGCTGGACGAATGAACCAAAAGCCCAAAGCTACGCGCCGTGTCTTGATTATTACCTACCACTTTCCGCCCTCCAGCGCGGTCGCGGTATTTCGGATGCTTGGCTTCGCCCGGCATCTGCCGCGTTTCGGCTGGCGGGTAGGCGTGGTGACGCCGGGGCGCGTCCCTGGCGAACCGCTGGACGAGTCTCTGCTCGAGTGCGTCCCCAAAGAAACGGAGGTCTTCACCGTGCCTTATCCCGACAGCGTGGCGGAGAGGACGGCGCGGCGCTGGCTTTACCACGCCGTCTGGCTGCCCCGCGCTGTGCCGGCCTTGATTCGCGCGGTTCACAAATTTCGGCCCGACGCCGTGCTGACTTCCGGGCCGCCGCATTGTGTCCACTTTCTCGGTTGGTTTCTAAAGCGATTTTACCACCTGCCGTGGGCGGCGTGCTTTCGTGATCCCTGGTTTACCAATTGGCGGCCGTCAAAAAAGACGCTGTTTTCCTGGGGCACCTGGGAGGAGTACTGGGAAAAGCGGCTTTTTCCAACGGCGGATTGCATCATCGCCAACACACCGCGCACTTGCGACGGCTTGTGCGAGGCCTTTCCTGAGCTAAGCCACAAAATCAAATTCGTGACCAACGGCTTCGACCCGGAATGCTTCCCGCCGCTGGGGCAGAAGGCAGCCGCCAATGAGCGGTTCACGATTCTGCACGCGGGCGAGCTGTACATGGGCCGCGATCCCCGACCGTTTTTCGACGCCCTCGCCAGGCTGGAAAAAACGCGGGCCGCGTCCGAGCCGCCGATGCGTGTGGTCCTTTTGGGCCAGGCGACGGAAAACCGCTTTGACCTCAACACCGCCGTCGCCGAGCGCGGCCTGGAAAAAGTGGTTGAGGTCGGCGGTCAGGTCAGCTACCGCCAGGCGCTGGCGACCATGCCCAAGGCCGATCTGCTGCTGTTGGTGGACACGCCTGGCCGCACAGTGAGCATACCCGCGAAACTATTCGAGTACTTTGGCGCGGGCCGGCCGGTGTTGGCGCTGACGGAACCCGACGGCGACGTGGTCTGGGCGCTTCAGACCAGCGGCGTGCCGCATCGCATCGTTCCTCCGCAGGACTCGGCCCAGATCCAGCAGGCCTTGATCGAACTCCGCGACGGCATTCGTCAAGGCATTTTGACGGCGCCGCCGCCCGAACAACTGGCTAACTTCACCCGCGCCAAGCTTGCTCACGATCTCGCGGGGCACCTGAACACCCTTGTGCCAATCAAGCAGATGGTGGGAGTCAATGGTGATCTCGCTTCCATGCCCGCACTTGCCAATCATGCATCCCAACGGATCCCTGCGGCGCCGCCGGCGCGTCGCCCACATTACGCTCGGGCTTGACACCGGCGGCCAGGAAAAACTGCTGCTTGAATTCGCTCGGTCCGCGGACCGGCGGCGATTCGAGTTGTTTTTCTTGTCGCTGACCACGCGCGGCCGATTGGGCGCTGAAATCGAGGCGTGTGGCTGGCCGGTCATTGCCCTGGACGAGCGGCCCGGATTCCGGCCGAGCATCGCGCTGCACGCGCTGCCCTGGCTGCGCAAATGGGGAATCGATGTTGTCCACACGCATGACAGCAAACCGCTGATTTACGGCGCGCCGGCGGCGCGCATGGCAGGCGCGGCCCGCGTGGTACATACGAGGCATTTCGCTCGCCTGGCGCAGTTCTCGGGCCGCCAAACCTGGCTTGCCAAGGTCGCCGCGAGGTTGGTGGACGATTTTGTGTGTGTGTCGCAGGAGAGCGCTCGGGCGGCGCTGGAGGAAGGCGTGGCCGCCCGCCGCGTGCGGACCATCTGGAACGGCATCGACCTCAAGCATTTCGCGTTCGTGGGGCCCAATCCGGCAGGACCGGCAGTGCTGGTGGCCCGGCTTAGCCCCGAAAAAGACGTGGCCACACTGCTGCGAGCGGTAGCGCAGGTGGCCAAAGCTCAACCCCAGTTTCGCCTCGAAATCGCCGGCAACGGGCCCTGCATGTCCGAGTTGCGACAGCTTGCCAAGGAACTCGAAATTGACTCCAAGGTAACGTTTCTGGGCGAACTGCGCGACGTTGCCGGTTTGTTGGCGCGGGCCAGGCTTTTCGTCCTGCCCTCGCTGTCGGAGGGGGTGTCCTTGACGCTTTTGGAAGCCATGGCGAGGGGGTTGCCAGTGGTCACCACGCGAGTAGGGGGCAATCCGGAAGTGGTGCTGGACGGCAAGACTGGAGTGCTGGTGCCTGCTGGCAACGCCCCGGCGTTGGCGCAAGCCCTGTTGGACATCCAGGGTGATCTAGCAGTCAGCCAAGAGTTGGGCCGCGCCGGGCGCAAGCGCGTCGAACAACATTTCGCCGCCCCTCGG
>DASRAT010000306.1:0-10941 GCA_035638015.1 Gemmataceae bacterium
CGCAGCAGTACAACGCGCTGCGTTTGCTGCGTGGCCAGCATCCGGGGACGATGCCGACGTTGACGTTGGCGGATCGGTTGGTGTCACGCGCGCCGGATATTACACGGATGCTCGACAAGCTGGAGGAGCGTGGGCTGATTGAACGGCAGAGGTTGGCGGAAAATCGACGCGTAGTGCGCGTTGGAATAAGTGATGCAGGTCAAGCATTATTGGACGAAATCGCGGGGCCGTTGCGTGAGTGTCATCAACGGCAACTGGGGCATTTGTCGCGGGTTCAGTTGAAAGAGTTGAGCGCATTGCTGCGCGTGGCGCGGGGGCCGCATGAGGAGGAAGGCGGCAGCTGGTGCTGACAGGGCGAGCGCAAAACCGCAAGCGGAATGAGGTATCACATGCAGAACCATGATTGCGATGTCATCGTCATCGGCGGCGGGCCGGCGGGGTCAACCGTGTCCACGCTCATTGCTCAGAAGGGCTACCGAGTCGAGCTTTTCGAGCGCGAGCATTTTCCGCGGTTTCATATTGGCGAGTCGCTGATACCGCAGACCTACTGGGTGCTGAAACGGCTCAACATGTTGCCCAAGATGAAGGGCAGCCATTTCGTCAAGAAATATAGTGTGCAGTTCATCACGGCCAAGGGCAGGTTGTCGGAGCCGTTTTACTTTGTCGATCACCGGCCGCATGAAAGCTCGCAGACGTGGCAGGTTCGCCGCAGCGAGTTTGATCACCTCATGCTTAACAATGCCAAGGAACATGGCGTCAACGTTCATGAAGGTGTGCGCGTGCTAGAGGTTTTGTTTGAAGGCCAGCGCGCGGTCGGCGTTCGCATCCAAGAGGAAAACGGCAAAGAGCGCGAAGTCCGGGCCAAGGTTGTCGTCGATGCCAGCGGGCAAAGCTCGGTGATCATGGATCGGCTCAAGCTGCGCGAATGGGATCCAGTTTTGAAAAAAGGCGCCTTATGGACTTACTGGAAGGGTGCTTTACGCGACACGGGTCGTGACGAGGGCGCGACATTGGTCATTCAGACCAAGGCCAAAAAAGGCTGGTTCTGGTACATCCCCTTGCATGACGACATTCTGTCGGTCGGCGTGGTCGCGGCTTACGATTATCTGTTCAAGGATCGCGAGAGCAAAGATTTGGAGACGATTTACTTCGAGGAAGTCGCCGCCTGTCCAGGTTTGCAGCCGCGCATTGCCAACGCCCAGCGTGTCGAGCCGTTTCGGGCAGCGAAGGAGTATTCTTATCGTGCAACGAAAGCGGCCGGTGATGGCTGGGCGTTGGTGGGCGATGCTTTTGGTTTTCTCGATCCGCTTTATTCTTCTGGCGTTTTGCTGGCGCTCAAATCCGGCGAGATGGCGGCGGATGCCATCACCGAAGGTCTAGCCAAGGGCGACACCTCGGCCGCTCAGCTCGGCAAATGGGAGGCGGATTTCGGTCGCGGCATGGATCGCATGCGGCGACTGGTCTGCGAGTTTTACGACGGCTTCAGCTTTGGGCGGTTCGTCAAGAAGCATCCGCATCTCAAGGGCTTTGTGACCGACGTGCTGATCGGCGATCTGTTCAAGGATGACGTGGATGTTTTGTGGCCGTTGATTGACGAGATGCGTGCCGAGCCAGTCTCCGCGGGGCAAAACATGTAGGACGGCCTTCCCAGGACGTCCGGGAACTTGGACGGCCTGGGAAGGCCGTCCTACAAAAGCGCACGACCGTCAAACTTTCCCGCAATCGCGTCAACAACGTTGTTACCCGCCGCTTGCCCGTCCGTTGTTCTGAGTGCGCTGAGTCTATCTTTACGCGCGGAAGCGACGTTTTTGCTCGGGACGCGCAGTATAGGGTTGCTTCCGTGTCTTTGGCATGATAGGGTTAAGCCGTCATATCCAGCCGACAGCTGCTTACAAGCTAATATGGACCGTTTCCCTTTTGAGGAGGGTGCGACATGGATCTGTTCCAAGACGACCGTTACCTGGTGTTCCTTCGCGTCGATTCGGCGCACACGAAGAACCCGGAAACCAATGAAGAGCCGTTGGCCGAGTGCCATAGCTATCAGGAGGCCCGCCGCGTCAAAGACGAGATGAGGCGCGACTGCGTGATCCGCTTTAGCGGCAGTTCCGGCGGCGGCGACTAGCCGCGTCGGCCGTGACTTGCCACTCGTGCGGCCTGCAAAAATGACTCAAACAATGCTCCCATCGGCGTTGCCTGCACGTCCATTTCTTCGGGGTGCCATTGGACGCCGATGAGGTAATGATCTTCTTTTCCTTCGATTCCTTCGATTAACCCGTCAGGCGCCAGCGCCGTTGCCTTGAGCGACGGCGCCAGGTCTTTGACCGCCTGATGATGGATGCTGTTGACCGCCAGCTCGCCGGCGCCGAGGATGGCGCGCAGCCGTGACCCTGCTTCAATGCGCACGGGATGAAACGCACCGATGCGAGTTAACTCACCCGCGGGTTGCGCCACGTCGTGCTGGATCGCGCCGGCAAACTCGGTTGGCACGTCCTGGTAGAGCGTTCCACCCGCGGCCACGTTGATCAGTTGACAGCCGCGGCACACTCCCAATATTGGTTTGCGGTCGCGCATGGCCCAGCGGGTCAGCTGTGTTTCCACCCAGTCGCGTTGCAGGTCGGTGCGGCCGCAATGCGGGTGGCGCGGCTCGCCATAGGTTTGCGGATCGATGTCCAGGCCGCCGATCAAATAAAGGCCGTCGAGACGTGCGTAAATGGCCGCCAGTGTCTTTTCGTTCCCATCCAGCAGCGGGATGATCCACGGCAAAGCGCCCAGATCAATCAATGGCTGGACATAGCCTCGGCCTGCCAGCCAACCGCGCGACAGCTGATCGGGAAGCTGGGGCACGCATTCAGGGACAATGCCAATGACGGGTTGAGTTTGCATGGAAATTGCTCCGTGCCTGGCTCGTAACACAGGCGGCTCGCCTGTATTGATTAATCGTGACAGGCGAGCCGCCTGTGCTACGGAATTAGATTGCATGGCAACCAACACCCAGCTTTGGTATACTCATCAAGGATTGTGGTGCGCTCACCGTTTGTGAAGTGAATGTTGGTTCACTGTCCGTCCTGCTCCCGAGAAACAAGCAAAACCGCGCAAGTTCTTACCGCGCTGGCGTTTAACTGGTAAGGACATTCCCTCGCTACATGCGCGGAACGCTGGAACTCCATTATTGGATTAGGTTTAAGTCATGAGCCTGCTGTTGAACCATCTGCGAAATGCCAGGCATGGGTTGTTAACCCTGCTTGCTGTTGCGCTGATTCCGGCGGCTTCGGAAGCGGCGGGAATGGGCTTTCGCAATAACACTGCCGAGCCGATTTATGTGCAAGGCTCGATGGTGGTCAACGGCCAGGTCAAGCGTGGCCCGCTGATTCTCATCAAACCGGGCCAGACGGCCTGGGATGTCAACCTTCCCATGGGCGCCCGCACCATCACCATCTACAACGCGGCCAATCAGAAGATTTATCAGGAAGTGCGGGCGTTTCAGGGTGTCGATGTGCTTTTCGTAGTCACTTCCATGCAGCTGAAAGGTCAACCGCAGCGGATTGATCTGCAGCCGGTCAAGAATTTGGCGACCGGCAAGTAGCGGCTGCTTGCATTTCCTTCAAACGAATTAAACCACGGATAGCACTGATCGCACGGATAAGAGAGGCTTCTCTTTCATCCGAGCGATCAGTGCTACTAACGTTCAAAATCTTTGCGCGTGGCGCAAATTCTGTGGGACGGCCTTCCCAGGCCGTCCAAGTCGCTAGGACGGCCTGGGAAGGCCGTCCCACAGGGCTTTACTTTTTTATCCTTGTCATCCGTGCGATCCGTAGTTTGCATTTTTGCGGCTCGGCCGCGCCAAGCTATCCGTGGTTTTTCTTTATTTCTTCCTGGCGTTGCTGTTGCCGCCCCTGGCCGGGGTGTGTGCCGCGACGGCCGGTCGTGGCGCCGGGCGGGAGGCCTGCACCGCGGGCCTGGGTGTTGGCTGGGATGCTGCTCGGGTCACCGGCGCCGGCGTTCTGAGCGCGGGGGACGATTTCAATTGCATGCTGGGTTGAGGCGCCGCTTGCTTGGCGATGGACGGTAGCGGCGCGGACTTGATGGCTGGCAACGACTTCGCCTCCTGTATCGCCTTGTTTTGTTGTGTGATAACTGGTCCCTTGGAAATGGACGGCAGCGACTTGGCATCCTGGATAGCCTTGTTCTGATTGATCGTTGCCGGTCCTTTGGAAACAGAGGGCAATGATTTCGCATCCTGGATGGCCTTGTTCTGATTGATCGTTGCCGGTCCTTTGGAAACAGAGGGCAACGATTTGGCATCCTGGATGCCCTTGTTCTGATTGATCGTGGCCGGTCCTTTGGAAACAGAGGGCAACGATTTGGCATCCGGAATGCCCTTGTTTTGAGTAATTGGCGCCGGTGGCGACTTGCTTATTGCCGCTGGGGTCTTCAAATCTTTAGCAGCGATTCCCTTGCTGGCATCGGTGAGATTGAGTGTCCTTGGCGGAGCGGCCTTGCCGGCCGCCAGCGCTGGGCCTTTGGCCAAGGCCGATTCGGTTTTGAAACGCGTTTGCGCGGCGTCCTGGATTCTCTTGGCTGCGGTTTGTTGCTGGGTCACCACCGAACCCGACACCTTGGAAAGCCTGACGTTTTTGTCGTTGAACTGAGCTAATGGCTGCACCATCTGGAGATTGGTGATGTTGCCTTGCTTTGATATCTGCGTTTGCTGCGCTAAGGTCCGAGGCGGTAACGGTTGGCGGCCGGCCAGGCGATTGTCGTAGGCCTTGGCCATACCCGTTTGCCAGCTGGGATTGCCGCGGTTTTGCCAGCGGTAGTAGCCGTATAGCGGATCGTGACGGCCAGGGCCCCACACGTGCCAGGGGTGAATGCCGCGATTGACATAGGCGGTGCCGTAGTAGTCGCCGAAGCGGTAGTGGCCGAAGCGAACGTCAACGAAAAACGAATCGAACATCGCGCCGAAACCGACGACGTAGTGCGGCCGCCAGGCCCAGCCAGGCGACGCCCACAGCGGACGGCTGAAGAACACCGGCGCGAACAACAGGCCGCGCCGCTCCAGCGGATAGTCCCAGTAGCCGGTCACGAACAGGCAGCCGCCGGGCGTCCAGGCGTAATGCGGCGGAGTCCACACCAGGTCAGGCTGGCAGGCAGCATAGTAGCCGGGCTGCCAGACATAGCGGTTACTTTGATAAAGCCATGTGCCTGGAGCGTAGAAATAGTTGTCGCCAGGCGGCGGCAGAGTCGGGCCGATCTCCAGTGAAGCGGGCGGCTGGGGCACATAGGGCAATTCCTGCTGCGCGTCCGGCGCCCAGAAACCGGCGACCCAGCGCCAGCCTTCGGGCGCCTGCTCCCAGTAACCGGCGACATATTTGCGGCCAGGCGGCACATCGCGATAGGCGCCGCTGATCCATTCGAACTCATTGCGGTCGGCGTCCCAGGCCCAGTAACCGCCGAGCCACTGCACGTTGGCGCCGTCAGGTCTTATGTCGGGCGGCACTTCAGGGATAGGGCCCGGCGGCTGCTTGGGCACGGGCGTGCCAGGCTGCAACGGCAAGTCGCCGGGCTGGGCAAACGCCTCATGCACGGGGCCGCGGGTCAGGATTTCAAAGCCGGAATTATCAGCGACAGGCGTCTGCGCCGGGGCGTTGGGCGAAAGGCTCAATGCCGCGGCGGTAAGCACGCCGGTAAAGAGGGCGCAGAAACGAAATGTAGGGTTCATGATGGCACCGGAATGGGCGAGTGTGACGGATCTTCTTCGCGGAATCCGTGCGAAGACACAAGGATAACGCTCGGCACTGTTGGACTTGCGCGATGCCAACGACGGACGGCAGTGCGCGCAGAAGCAGCCAATTCATGGCCATGTCCTTCAATAGCTGGCGCGCGTTCGTGATAAAGACGGAGCAAACTCCGTTGCTCGCTATGGGAATGGTACACGAGGGCGAGTTGACAGACAAGGCTTGCACGGGCAGATTGCGAACCCCAGAGCATTATTCAAAACAAAAACCTCCAGCACACCCAATGGCATGCTGGAGGCTTCTCTGTTCCGGCCCGTTTGACTGCCTACTCTGTCTGAACTTCCAACGGCGACCTCACCTGGGCCATGACCCCATAAATGATTACGCGAATCATGCAGATCACGCCGACGTAAAGCAGCAATACAACTCCCCAGCCGGCTCCCACCAGCACGGCTTGTTGAAGCGGGATCGTCGGCCCGCCCGCGGGATGTTTGTAAAGCGTGTACCCCGTCGCCGCCACCAGGCAAGTCGCCAGCACCAGAAAGATATTGACTACCATGACCGGGATGTTCGCCCGCAGACACACGGCGATGGCACGCAAAAACAGCGTGAAGCACAGGGGATAAAGCATGCTTATGCAGAATCCAATCAAGTGCAGCCATTGACCGAGAGGGTTCAGGTGAAAGTCCTGGAATTTGCCGGGGTTTTTCTTGAGTTCCTGCACTGCCTGCCAGCTGGCAATGCCCGATGCCGTTTCGAACGCCGGTCCCAGGAACAAACAGGCAATCGCCAAAAACATGAACCAGCGCGCGCCGTGGCGTTCGGCCGCGTACATCATGCACTTGAACTGTCCGCCGACGATGATGATGTAGGAGATCAAACCAATCACCGACAGGATGCCCAAACCCAGGTAGAGTTCCCATAAAACGGCATTGCTAACCTTGGCGCCCTTTTTGCCGGCCGCCTCGCCGAGGCCCCAAAGGGCGAGCGCCACCAGGCCAAAGCCGACGGATGTGCCCAGAAACAGGGTTAGATAGCCGAATAGCACCTGGCTCAGGCCCTTGGCCACTTCGGTCCAGCCCATCTCCATGCGCAAGCGCTCGTTGAAGCCAAGTTCGGGAGCATCTGCCACGTCAACAGTTTCAACATGCATGATCGGCACCCCTGCACCGTGAAGAACGGTTTGCAACGCTATGCAAGGGTAGGACAGGAAATGCAACCATGCAATTCCGGTGAGCCGGGAGCGTAAGCGACCGGAGTACACTGGCGAAATGTTCACGATGCCGCGACAGCTTCTCGTGCACGGTTGGCGTCGGGCTTTTTTTTGCCTTCGCGGCGTTTCAGGCTAGCTTCCACGAAGCCGCGAAACAACGGATGGGCTTGTGTCGGCTTCGATTTGAATTCCGGGTGGCACTGGACGGCAAGAAACCAGGGATGATCGCGCAGCTCCACCACTTCCACCAACTCGCCACCCGGACTGGTGCCGGTGACGAGCAAGCCGTGGGCCGCGAACTGGCTGCGATACTGGTTGTTGAACTCGTAGCGATGCCGATGACGCTCGTGCACCACGGTCGCGCCATAGGCGCGATGTGCCTTGCTGCTTTCCACCAATCTCGTTTCATAGGAGCCGCGCCGCATGGTGCCGCCCTTGTCCGTGATGGCATATTGCTCATTGAGCATGCACACCACGGGATGCGGACAATGGGGATCGAACTCGGTGCTGTTGGCGTCCTTGAGCCCGACGACATTGCGGGCATACTCGATCACGGCACATTGTAGGCCCAGGCAGATGCCGAAAAACGGCACACCGCGCTCACGGGCATAGCGGATGGCTTCGATCTTGCCAAGAGAACCGCGATAATCGAAACCACCTGGAATGAGCAGCCCGTCGATGCCGCTCAACACCTTCTCGGCCCCTTCGCGCTCGATTTCCTCGGCTTCAATCTTGCGCACCGACAGCCGGCTGTGCAGTGAAATGCCGGCGTGATCGAGGGCCTCGTAGACTGATTTGTAGGCGTCGTTGTGCTTGATGTATTTGCCCACGACGGCAATCGTCACTTCATGGGCCGGGTTTTTGATGCGCTGAAGCAGTGTCCGCCAGTCGTTGATTTCCAGCGGCTTGGCTTTCAAGCTGAGCTTCTCGACGATCAACTCATCCAGCTTGTTATCGACCAGGCTTAACGGCACCTCGTAAATGCTTAGTTCCTTGTCGCGTTCCTCGATGACCGCGCGCTTTTCGACATTGCAAAACAAGGCGATTTTGTCGCATTCCTCTTTGCCGATGGCGCGTTCGGTGCGGCAGATCAAGACATCGGGCTGAATACCGATTTGTCGTAGACGTTCGACGGAGTGCTGCGTCGGCTTGGTCTTGGCCTCGCCTGCCGCCTTGAGATAGGGCACCAGCGTCAAATGAATGTAAAGGCAGTTGTTCTTGCCGATGTCGAGGGCGAACTGACGAATCGCTTCGAGAAATGGCATGCCTTCAATGTCGCCGACGGTGCCGCCGATTTCGGTGATGACCACGTCCACATCATCGGTGGCGAGCCTGGTGATGGCAGCCTTGATTTCGTCGGTGACATGCGGGATGACCTGGACGGTCCGGCCCAGGTACTCGCCGCGGCGTTCTTTCTCGATGACGCTGCGATAAATCTGCCCCGTGGTGTAGTTGCATTCCCGGCTAAGCGGGGCGTTGGTAAAGCGTTCGTAATGGCCCAGGTCGAGATCGGTCTCGGCGCCGTCGTCCAGCACATAGACTTCGCCGTGCTGATACGGGCTCATGGTGCCGGGGTCGATGTTGATATAGGGATCAAACTTTTGCAGACGGACACGCAGGCCGCGATGCTCCAGGAGCATGCCGATTGAGGCGCTGGTCAGGCCCTTGCCCAGGGAACTGACGACGCCGCCGGTGACGAAGATGTGTTTGGCCATGCTGCGGATCCTCCGATGCGAATACGACAAACAACTCATCCCTCCTTCATCATTATGTATGAATGCTGAAAGTGGACCAGCGTGTTTCAGCAGATCAAGCGGATCGTGCTTGACGGTGACCGCCAGATTGCCTTATAAAGCAACGATGATAACAGGGGCGCCCCAATAATGTGGCAGTTTTTCCCATGCACATTGAGTTCATTTGGGATCTGGAGGACGACCCCGACGGGAACTACTGGCACATTGTTGTGGAGGGGCATGGAGTTACCCAAGAGGAGGCGGAAGAAGTCCTTCGCGATCACTACCAAGAAGCCATTGCCAGTCGCACCAGTGGCAATCCACTGGCGTTTGGTTGGACAAGCACGGGCAAGCACATTGTTGTGGTTTTTGAGCGGATTGAAATCGACCCCGTGGTGGTTTATCCCCTCACGGCCTACCCGACGCCGCCGCCCAGGAGAAAACGCAAATGAAAGCCATGCATCGACGTCCGCCGATTGAATGGACTCCTGAGGACAGAGCGCGCCACAAGGCGATCCGGGAACAATTCAAAAACTGCCCAAGCATCGACGACCTTCTGGCCAGCGGCGAATACACGCAGCCGGTGTTGACGGGAGTTTATTTCGCTCTGCAGTCCTTTGTGGGCAAGCTCAAGAAAGCTCGCGAAGCAGCTGGCATGAGCCTGGAGGACATCGCCAGAGTGTCCGGCATTGGCAAGGCGGCACTAAGCCGCCTTGAGAATGGTCAGCAGGTCAATCCGACAATCAACACGCTGGGTCGATATGCACATGCTGTCGGGAGGGGACTGATCCTTGATACTTTGGACGTTACCGCGGACGAGTCGAAGTCGGTTCCGCGTTCAACGACGAAAATAAGGAAACGCGCCTGAAGCACGCATGGCCTTTTACGCCGCTTTGCCAATGGGCATCCCCCGCCACATTTCCACAAACCGCCGATAATCCGCCGGCGTGTCCACGCCGCGCCCCGCGTGCTCGACAACACCAACACTAATCCCCTTGCCATTCGCCAACACCCGCAGCTGTTCCAGCCGTTCGGCATCTTCTAACGGCTCCGGCGGCAGCTGAGCCAGTTTCAACAAAAAGTCACGCCGATATGCGTAAAGACCTAAATGTTGCAAGAACATCGCCGGCCGCTGCGAAAAATTGGGCTGCCCTTCACGGACATACGGAATCGGGCTGCGGCTAAAGTAAAGCGCCCGCCCCCGTTTGTCGCAAACGACCTTCACGCAATTCGGATCGCGATATTGTTCCAGCGACGTGATCGGCGTCGCCAACGTCGCCACATCGGCACCGGGGTCACGGTGCAACAATTCTTGAAGTTGATCGAGCGCCGCCGGGTCGATCATCGGCTCGTCACCTTGCAGGTTGACGACCACATCGGCTGCCAAGCCCTGCGCTACCTCGGCAATGCGATCGGTGCCGCTGGGATGATCGTCGCGGGTCATGACCACGCTGCCGCCAAAGTCACGGACCGCTTCGAAGATGCGTTGATCGTCCGTGGCCACGATGACGGCATCGGCATGGGCCTGACAGGCGCGTTCGTAGACGTGTTGAATGAGGTATTTGCCCGTCTCGCGCAAGAGCGGTTTGCCGGGCAGGCGAGAGGACGCGTAACGTGCGGGAATGACGACGGCAGTGTGCATTTTGACCTCCATGTCAAGAATCCACCAATTAGACCTTTTTTCGCCGCGGCTCACAAGACCGCTTGCGGTTTTGCGCTCACTCCAGGCTACTCAACAACTCCTGCATCTCGCCTGCCGCGTGTTCATTGCCCACGCGTAACGCCGCCGGTATGCCCTGTCGTAGTGCGGCCTTGGCGTCGTCCATTCGATTGATGCGCAACATCGCCCGCGCCCCTTGATGAAAACCCGGCGCATACTCCGGACATCGCCCCATCAGATCTTGAAAGCAATCCACGGCCGCGGCGTCATTTCCCAAACTCGCGTGCTCCATTGCCAGCATGTAACGCAATTCCGGATCGTTTGGCTCGTCTTGTAGCATATCCTCGATTTGTTCCAGACGGGTCTTGGCGGGCATGCTTGGTCTCCGGTGGGAAATGCTAAGCCGCAAGCGGCCCGGCGTGAATGGTAGTGTTCTACTTGCCGCGTCCATGCCGGACAATGCCCGCACAATCCGCACAACTTGCAAGGTCAACGCAATCCGCGCTTGCCGAGTTACCCGTGCTTCCAATCCGGCCCGTTCCTACGGCGCACCATTGCCCGCCAAGCTGGCGAAGCTGGCGAACCGCCATTCAGCCAGGC
>DASRAT010000307.1:0-2361 GCA_035638015.1 Gemmataceae bacterium
CTTCACGTCCAATCTGGCCTTGCCAATGGCGTACTTAATGGGGACGTTGCCGACCGGTACTATCATGGCCGTGGGCAGCCGGGCGGCCGCCAAATGGCTGCAACTGACCGACGCTCCCAACCGGTCCCAGACCGCCTTGCAAGTGCTGGCATCGGTCGATACCTACCTGGCCGAGCGCTTTGCCGACGAGGGGTTGACGACGATGGAGCAGCTTGCTTACACCAATCCGGTCCGTTTAAGCATTCGCACCGGCCTCAATTTCAGTGTGATCTTGAGCTGCACCGGCGAAGCGCTACTGGGCAGTTTTTGGCGCGATTCCGAGCAATTGGCGATTGCCCGAAAATATGGCCTGTCGGGCTGCTATGAAGTGGCAACGCTGTGGGAGCATTTCGAGTCGAGCGATCCATCTAACCATCAGCTGGCAGATGCCATCATCGCCGCTCTGGCAGCCGACATGTCCACGCCGCGCGCCGGCATAGAAAACGTATTGATGGAGGTGGCCTTAGACCCGTTTACCCAATTCCAGCGAGAATCCTGGGCGGCGACCATGTGGGATAGCCAGCCATGAGTAGCAACGAACACATTGCGACCGGCCGCAGCCGATTCTTGAGGATTTGGTCTTGGCGTTCTCAAAACGGCCGCGAGCATGACGCCCCAGCCGGCAAATGCGGCAATCCCAACCAGCGAGCAATGCCGGCACAAGTATTTTCTTCGGCACACACTGCAAATCCGGCAGAGCGATGACGATAATAGCAACAACGGTAAAGACCGGTTGCAGGGGGTTAGAACCGCAACGGCGCCCGCACACCGACCCACCCCCGCATCCACACTCACAGCTCCATTCAGGGAAGGCCTCCCATGCGATATCCGCAACCCAGTGGCGTCTTATTGCTTGTGCTAGCTTTTCTGGGCGGGTGCCAGGCCCAACAAGTGGCTCATGACGGGGAGTGTTTTCGTCAGGCCTTAATCGACATGTACACCGATCAGACCATGGACAATCTAATTCGGGCGCATAATGGCATGGTGTTTGTCCAGCTGAATTACCGCGATTTATTAGTTCAAGACACCGACATGGTGTCGGGCGGCGGTGCGGGAGGGTGGTCTGGAAGCAGCACTCACAGCAAATCGATCGCTGGCTTTGTCAGCCGGATGTACGGCTGGACCGCGGGTGTCAACGCGTCAGCCTCGCGAGCGAAAATCATGAGCTTCCACGCTGATCCCATTACCGACAAGAATGATATTTACGACCTCTACCTCGCTTTTGCTTCCAACCCTGCTCTCTTTGCGGTCTCGGACCACAAGCCCGGCTGCCCGGTCCATCTCATGCGCCAGTGCTGTGGCAAATGTTATTGGATACCGGCGGATGCGGGGCCGGCCTTTTTGCAGCTGGTCCTGAAAACGACGATGCAGCGTGGGCCGGAGTCGGTGCCCTCACCCGCCTATGACGTGCAAATCGCGGACGTGAAGGCGGTGGAAAAAGCGGGTGAAAAAACCTATACTGGAATCTTCTATTTTACCACCACTGTGCCCAACGGCGAAGCGACCATGATCGTCCATTTCAGTGACAAAACCAAAGCCCGTATCGAGCTTCGCCCCATTTTTAAGGCGGAAAAGGCGGGCGATCCCGACATCAATGAAGGCGAAATGACAAAGAGGCTGCGCGGCAATTTCGAACCGGCGCTGCTGGGCATTGATCCCCAAGGAACGGCCTTTGCCGGCGCCAAAGCCGAGCTTTACTCGCATCGCTTCCCGCGGCTGTCGCCGCCGTCCAACCCGGCGTTGCAGCAAATCAACGATACCCTGGATAGGATCCGTGCCCAACAACCCACCAACGGCCTATGAGACCAATAAAAGCGGGACCAAATGACACCCCAAGTACAAAGGACGATGAGAAACCACGAGGTGGATAGACCTTAAAAGGAGCAAACTCATGGCGCAGAAGCAAATCACCTGTAGCGGCTATCGCCTGGCCATCAACAACAACTCTGATGATGACTCGGTCAATTTGGTGTTAGTCGCGCATGGCAAGGACGGCAACAAGTCGCGGGAGTTTCATCTCACGACGGACTTGCCGCACGATCAACCAGAACTGGTGCAGAAAATCTTGCGGCGCATCGCCGATGTCTGGCCGTCATTCGCCTGGAGTTTTCTGGCCGATGGCCAGACCATCGTCGACACGCCGTGATTTGGCTGAGCAGGTATCGCTCATTCTGCGCCGTGCAAATAGTGGCTGGCTCTGCAGTGGAAGCAATTTGTTTGCCGCCCCAGTGAGTCAGGGCGAACGCATTAACCCTTCCCTAGTTTAGGGCCGGCGGCGACGATTTCTTCGAGAAAATCAGGGTCCCAGGCAGCGGCTTTGCG
>DASRAT010000308.1:0-16433 GCA_035638015.1 Gemmataceae bacterium
CACCTTGCGGGCCGCGGCCACGCTTCATCCCGAACGGCTGACCTGCACGGTTCCGACATTCGGCGGCCCCATCGAAGCGGGGCTGCACCCGGCAACCGGCGGCGACGGCAAATCGGCTTGCTCTGGAGACATGCTCCTGGAAGCACTGGTAGCTTGCGCCGGCGTGACCGTGACTGCGGTCGCCACCGCGATGGGCATCACGCTTCGCGGCGGCACAGTGTCAGCCGAAGGCGATCTGGATTTCCGCGGCACTCTGGGCGTCAGCAAAGAGGCCGAGATCGGATTCAAGGAAATCCGTTTGCGCTTCGACCTTGATACAGACGCCAATCCGGAACAATTGCAGTCGCTCCTCAAGCTGAGCGAGCGCTACTGCGTCATTTACCAAACTCTTCGCAAGCCCGCGGCGATGACAGCCGTTTGCACAGCAACACATTAACGCGGAAAACGCCAATCGACGTGCTCCGTGTAGGTCATTGTCTCATCGACCAGGGCGTAGAGCGCCGGATCGTAAGCCTTCAGCGCTTCTCGAGTGGTGATGGGCCGTGGGTGGTTGTGCGGCGGAAAGCCGGCGCCGGTGGCATCGAAATAGGCTTCGACCCCCGTGGCCCAATACTCGACGCGTGTCCGTGCTGTTGGCGTGCCTTTCCAAAGGCCTTTCTTCATCGCCTCGTCAAATGTGGTCTTGAGCCGCTTGTCGAACTCGGTGTCCATGCGTTTGACGCGCAGCTCATATTGTTGTTTCTGGCCCTTGATCGCTTGCGTGGGCCGCAGGGCAGTCACCTGGTACAGCCCCTTGGCGAAAACGCTGACCACCATGCTCTTGCCGGCGAAACCGTCGTCCGCCGTCCGCAACACGTTTTCCTCGGGGACAACGAGCAACTTCACATTCGGCGTATAATCCAGGAAACGTATCTCCTCAAAGCCGATCTTATTGCGCGTTTCCTTGAACTCCGGCAAGTCGCTGAGCTTCTCGTTCTTGCCCAGCACCACCAGGCGGCAGCCGTCGTAGATCATGGCCTTCAAGATGTCATGCCGATAGGCGAACATTTTGCGAATAGTGTCGTTGGCCTTGAGCATCGCCTCGTCCGAGACCTTGGGCGAACCCAGCACCGTGAACTCGCGGGCAAAGGTGAACTTCGTGTAATACGGGTTAGCCTTGAACTTGGCCGGCGGCGGTATCACGCTGGGCTGTTTCTGGATCGGCTCCAGCCGCCAGTCGTTTTCGGCAGTCAGTTTGAAGGTCGTGTGGACCAACTCGTAGGCGTCGGGATCGTAAAGCTTGAGCTGCTCGCGGGTGGCGATGGAATTGTGGTTCCAGTTATTGACGCGGTTGCAATCGAAATAGGACTGGCAAACCTCCGCCCAGTATTCGCCTTGATTGCCGCCGGCGTAGGCGTATTTCCACAGGCCCTTGCTGGTGGCGTTCTTGTAAGTCTTGCTCAAGCGCCCGCTGAACGACGCATCGGCCTGGCGCAGAGCGGCGTCGATGGTGTGGCAGAACTCATGGACAGCTATGCTCTCGTCGTCGTAACGGTCGATGGGCAGATTGAGCAAATTCTCCTCGCCGAAGCTGGTGACGCCCAGGCCACCGGTGCCGCGAACGCGCTCGTTTTGGTATTCGGGGTTGTTGTGATTGCGGTACTCCGGCATGTCGGTATAGACCTGGTCTTTGCCGATGATGATGAGCTTGGTGCCGCGTTTGACCATGACATCCAGCACATCGGGCCGGCCGGCCAGCATATGGGTGACGATGTAATAAGTCCGCTTGAGGGCATCGTCGGCAACCTCGCCGGCAGCGGCGACATTGAGGCCGCCCTTGACGGCGATGTATTTCTTGTAGAACTTGCGGGCAACGGCTTCTTCTTTGCCGCCGTAGCGCTTGAAGAAGGCTTCGGGCGGCGCGGTCACCTCGGGAATGCCCTTGCGCCAATCTGTGGCTCCAGCTGCACCTAGGGTGGCTCGATTTTGTGACGCTGGAGGTTGCAGTGCGCCAACAAAGCCACCGCTGGCGGGAAGAGCGAAAATGAGGCAGGCCAATGCGATCTTCTTCACGGGGGTTTCTCCTTGGCTTACAGGTGCAGCGCACTACGACAACTCGGTAGCATATGCGTTACGTCAACCAATTTTCAGTGCGGATATCCGACAGGGCAACAAAATCGTGATCGGTTGTGGCTCACTACGCCCATTCACCGCGAGCCATTAGCCCTTTTCGACTTAATGAGGTTCCAGACCAGTATGGTCGTGTCGTCACTCCCCGTGGCAAGAAGCTCGCCATTCGCAGAAAAAGTGACGGCCGTTACTGGACGAGAGTGCCCCTTAAGTGTCAATCGTTGCTTGGAGGTCATAATCTCCCAAACGGTGACGGTCCCGTCAAAATCGCCCCCTATTGCCAGCGTTCGTTCGTCTGGCGAAAACTCCGCACAGATTCCATCCCACCGATGCACTCTTTTCATCCAAGCAGCCGGTATCGTGCAAATTGAGGCTCTTTTTGCAACGTCCCAAACTCGCAAGTAAGGTAGATAGGAGTCCCACGTGGCCAAGTATTTGCCATTCTTTGAAAAAATCAACGCGCGGTGATGCGGGTATCCATATTTGCGAGGCTGCTCAACCGTTTTCAAATGGAATCTGTCCTTGCCAGTTTTCACGTCCGCAACGCATACCGTTCCGTCAATGCAATTCCAAGCAAGCAATCTGCGATCCGGTGACAAAACGTAAGTGTCGTGCAAATCATCTAGCGTAACTGGGCCAAATGTGGACTTTGATGCAACATCCACAAAACGGAAAATCAATGCCTCTTCACCTATCTCAGTGAGTTTGACAATAGTGCCGTCCGCTGACAAACCATTGAATTCTTTCCTTTCCTTTTCGGTTAGATTCAACAGCACTTTTCTGTTTTTTGTCGCCAACAATTGCAGTTTACCATCATCGTTCTTCTCGAAAACCACGGAGTGATCGAACGAAATGCCTCGGGCATGAAAATAATGACTATATGCGCCAACGCTGGACTCCTCACTGAGCAGCCAAGTCTTTGTTTCCCAACGGCAAGCCGTCTTGCAATGCTCTCGAAGAATATCGTAGGCCAAGCCGGAAATTAGCTCTTGGCCGGTATTGCTAAACGCGAGATAGTGGATTTCTTGTTCTGCGCCTTTATGCTTCGGCGTAAACAATCGCGCAATTGCTTTTTCTGGTAACGGCTTGGCATCACTGCTTGGTTGGAACGCTGCCGATTTTTCAAGACATTTGGGTCTGGCAAACGTCATAGCCGAATTGGCAGCGCACTCACACAACGCGATGAAAGCAAACCCCATTAGACAGGTTTTTGAATTGCATCGCATTGTCGGCACGTGTTTTTAATCGAAGGAACTTTGCGCCTACCACTAAAATCGGATTTCGCAACTTATATGAGTCGCGGCTAGACGAATTTCACATAATCTGGTGAATCGGCTCCGCCCCCTCGACGCCGACCAATCGTTGATTGAGCCCACCGTAGAAGAACGACAGCCGGTTCGGATCGAGACCCATCTGTTGCAGAACCGTCGCGTGCAAATTGCGGACATGGAAGCGATTGGTCACCGCCGCACTGCCGAGTTCGTCCGTCGTGCCGACGCAGACGCCGCCCTTGAGGCCGCCGCCGGCCATCCACATGGTGAAGCCATAGGAGTTGTGGTCGCGGCCGGTGCCCTGGGCGTATTCGGCGGTCGGTTGACGGCCGAACTCGCCGCCCCAGATGATCAGCGTTTCGTCCAGCATGCCGCGGCGCTTGAGGTCCTTGATGAGGCCGGCAATCGGTTTGTCGGTGAAGCCGCAGAATTTGTTGTGATTGAAGGTAATGTCGTTGTGGGCGTCCCAGTTGGTGTCGTCGGCCTGGGCGCCGCCGCCGGAGTAGATCTGGATGAAGCGGACGCCGCGTTCGACCAGGCGGCGAGCGAGCAAGCACTTGCGGCCGAAATCCGATGTTTGATCGCGGTCCAGACCGTAGAGGTTTTGTGTCTCACGCGTTTCCTGGGTGAAATCGACCGCTTCGGGGGCGTGCTGCTGCATGCGATAGGCCAGTTCATAGCTGGAAATGCGGGCCGCCAGTTCGGTGTTGTCGGCGCGAGGGCCAAGGTGAGCGTTGTTGCGCTCGCGCAGCTGGTCGAGCAGTTGCCGCTGGGTGGCGTCGCTCATGCCCGGCGGCAAGCTGAGATTGTGAATGGGTGTGCCGCTGGCGCGAAACACCGTGCCCTGGTAAACCGCCGGCATGTAGCCGCTCGACCAATTCTTGGCGCCGCTGATCGGGCCGCCGGTGCGGTCGAGCATGACCACGAAACCGGGCAAGTTTTCGTTGACGCTGCCCAGGCCGTAATTGACCCAGCTGCCCAATGCCGGTTGACCGCCCAGGATGCGGCCGGAGTTCATCATGAGCATGGCCGAGCCGTGCTGCGGTGAATCGGCGTACATCGAGTGAATAAAGGCGATGTCGTCCACACAGGTGGCCAGGTGTGGAAATAGACTGCTGACCCATTTGCCGCTTTGGCCATATTGCTTGAAGTACCACTTGGGACCGACGACGCGGCCTTGATTGCGACGCCCGCCGCGGCCGAAGGTCTGCACATTGATGGTGCGGCCGTCCAATTCGTAGAGCTTGGGCTTGTAGTCGAACGTGTCAATGTGACTGGGGCCACCGTACATAAACAGGAAGATGACCGCCTTGGCCTTGGGGGCGAAGTGCGGAGCACGCGGCGCCAGCGGATTGACGTAGGCCGGTTGGGGGGCGGGTTGCTGAGCGGCGGCATTATTAAAGAAGCCGTCGCGCGACAACAAACCGGTCAGAGCCAGGCCCGTGAAGCCGGCGCCGGTTTCCCAGAGGAACTCGCGGCGAGTGTTGCCGCAGAATTGGGATTTATTTCGGTACATCACGATATAGACTCCTTCGGTCAAACGAGCGGCGGGGTTTATCCCCGCCGGGATAAACCCGGCGGCTCATCAATCCAAATACAGGAATTCGTTGGCATTCAAAACCATCAAGCAATAAAACCGCATCGCCTCGGCTTCACTGATCCTGCTTTGCTTTTGGAGGTTCTGCACGAATGTCAGATCCTTCGTGACCTCCGCGGCAGTCGGCGTGCGCGCGGTTGTCAGGCGAATCGCCCGGGTGATCTGTTCTTTTATCCCCTGGGGCGCTTCTTTCTTAAGCCGCTGCGCCAGAAACTTGGCCTGCTCATTGGTGAAATCGTCATTGAGCATGCCGAGTGCCTGCGTCGGCACCGTGGTCGTGAAACGGACCGGGCAGCTTTGATCCGTGTCGGCAAGGTCGAACTGCTCGAGAATCGGCACGATCAGCGACCGCTTGACGTGAATGTAAACGCTACGGCGAGACGCTTCCTCGGGCGATGACACTTTCCAACCGTTACCAGGTCGGGCCTGACCTGCCAAAACCTGCTTGGAAATGGGAGGCATGACGCCGGGGCCGCCCATCTTGAGATTCAGCTTGCCGCTTACCAACAGGATGGTGTCGCGAATTTCCTCGGCCGAAAGTCGCCGCATGTTATATCGCCACATGAGGTTATTGGCCGGATCGACCGTGAGGGCTTTTTCGTAACCCTTGGACGACATGCGATAAGTGCTACTTGTCATGATCAGGCGGTTCATGTCTTTCATTTTCCAGCCGCGAGCGACGAATTCGCTGGCCAGCCAATCGAGCAATTCGGGATGGGTCGGCGGCTCGCCGAATTTACCGAAGTCGTTGGGCGTCGGCACGATGCCGCGGCCGAAATGATGTTGCCAGAAACGATTCATCATGACCCGCGCCGGCAGGGGGTTGGCGGGATCTGCGAGCCAGTTAGCCAGGGCCAAGCGGCCGCCCTTGATGGCGGGCGATTTGCCGGGCAGCAACACTTCGGGGAAGCCTGGATCGACCTTGTCGGCCTTGGCATTGGGATTGCCGCGGATCAACACATACGTCGCCGCGTTGCCGCTTTCGACCACGGCGGAAACCTGGATGCCGGTTTCGGCGGGCTTGGTGTTGCGGCTCTTTTGCAAGTCGGCCACCAATTTGGCATATTCTTTGGTTTCTTTTTCACCGACGACTTCGGCGCCGTGAGTCTTGATCAACTCGGCCAGGTCGACGCTGGCTTTGCCGACCGGCTCGGTCAACATCCGCTTTTCAAAGCCGGGGCCGGACCAGTCGAGCCGCAACATCGGCATGTCGTAGCGGTTGAACCACTCCAGCCTGACGGACAGAAGACCCGCCTTTAGCTTGACCTTTTCCGTGGCCGATTGCCTGCCTTTGTTGGGCCGGTCCAACACGGTCTTGCCGTCAATGATCAAGCGGGCGCCGTCGGTGCTATCGAGGTTGAAGGTATATTCACCGTCTTGCAGAACTTTCAATTTGCCTTCGAAGACGAGAGCGACGGCGTCCAGGCGAGAAGCAGGGGTAAGTGTGAAGTAGTTATTGGCAATCGGCCCTTCGGTTTCGGCCTGCTGCTGCTCAAAGTCGTCGGGCAGTTTTTCCCAGGTGTCGCGGTAAAACTTGTAATTCACCTCGATCATGTCCGAGAGCGGCAAATCGGTGATTTTCAGGCCCTTCTTGGCGGCCAGCGCCACGGCGAACTTCTGTTCCAGTTCGTAGATTTCGCGGGCCAGCTGAATCTCGCGATCCTGCTTTTCCTTCAAGTATTTCTCATGGTTTGCCTTGTCAACAGGCGCCTTGACAGACTTGGTGTTTTTGGCGCCAAAGTCGGAGATGTTGTGGAAGAATGCCAACATCCGGTAGTAATCTTTGTGCAGAATCGGATCGGCCTTGTGGTCATGGCAGCGGACGCAACCCATTGACATGCCGAGGAAGACCTGGCCGGTGGTGGACATGATGCTGTCCAGCACTTCGTATTTTTGCAGCGTGCGGTCGGCGGCCCCACTGTCCCACTGGCCGACGCGATAATAGCCGGTGGCGATCAGCGTGTCGGCATTGGAATTGGGAAGCATGTCGCCGGCGATCTGCTCGCGGATGAACTGGTCGTAAGGTTTGTCTTGGTTAAATACATCAATGATGTAGTCGCGATAGCGCCAGATCATCGGCTTGGTCACATCGAACTCGAAGCCATTGGTTTCGCCGTAGCGGACCAGGTCGAGCCAGTGCCTGGCCCATTTTTCACCGTACTGCGGCATGGCCAGCAGCTTGTCGACGAGCTTTTCATAGGCGTCTGGCCGCTGATCGTTAACGAACTCATCCAGCTGCTCAGGCGTCGGCGGCAAACCGATCAGGTCGAAATAGACTCGGCGGCCCAGCGCAAGGCGGTCGGCAGGCTCGGTCGGATGCAGGCCCTTGGCCTCCAGCCCGGCCAGGATGAAGTTATCAATGCCATTTCGGACCCAGGCTTTGTTCTTGACGGTGGGCAACCCGGGCTTCTTGACAGGCTTGTAAGCCCAGTACTGCCGATCCTCCGCGGTGACCTCGCCAGCCTTTTTGCCGACTGCTGCAATCGCTTTTTCCGGCAATCCAGGAGCGCCGGCCTTCACCCAGCGCGTCAGAATATCGATGTCCTTTTGGTCCAGCTTGCCTGCGGGCGAGGGCGGCATTTTCACTTCGCCCACATGATTGATCGCTTGCAACAGCAAACTCGTTTCGGGCTTCTCCAGCGAAATCGCGGGGCCTGATTCCCCGCCTTTCAGGATGCCGGGGCGACTGGACAGCGACAGACTGGCTTTCACCTTGTCGTCGCCGTGGCACTTGAAGCAATTGGCCTTCAGGACAGGCAGCACTTCGTTATTGAAAAACGCAACTTCTGGGCCAGCTTGCTCCTTGCCGGCCGGCTGCGTTTGCGGATCCCGAGCAAACATTCCCGCGGAGTTTGCCACCAGCACAAGTGCCAAACCACCCAAGCCGAAGAAGAAAAACGAGATTCGCTTTGTACGCATGGCTACTCCTGAAGATGCGTTCATACCACCGCCGCTCCGGCAAGCTGCAAAAAAACCGACACTTCCACATTCGCGCAGGCTGTATACTACCAATCGTTTGGCCATTAGTATATGTAATGCACAATTTTGTGGGTAATTCCCATGCGTGTTTTTTTCTCTCTGTGGTGAAACTTGGAGAACCATCGTGGAAGCGCTGACCAGGGCACTGGAGCTCCACTTGGCCGGCGACTTCGAACGCGCGGAGGCAATATACCGAGACATATTGCTAGCGAACCCCTGGCAGGCGGAGTCGTTGCATTTTTTGGGCGTGCTTTTGAGCCAGCGTGGGCAGCACGAGGCCGCCCTGGAGCTCATGCACCGCTCGATCGATCTTCAGCCGCACAATGCTCTTTTCTATTGTGACCTGGGTGTCACCTACCAGTCTCTAGGGAAGGTAGAAGCGGCCGCCGCCAGCCTGGAAAAGTCGATCGTGCTGCAACCCGACTACGCCGAGGGCCACGGCGCCCTTGGTGTGGCCTTGAGTGACCTGGGCAGGATCGACCAAGCCTTGGCCCATCTGGAACGCGAACAGCAGCTTCGCCCCAGTGACTGGCGGCGCATCATGTTGGTGACGCGGCTGCCGGTGATTCCTCAGTCGCTGGCGGAACTGGAAAAATGGCGGAGCCGGTTGGTGGAAGGGATTCATGATTTCCAACGCCGTGGCGTGACGTTGGACGTAACCCAGGAAGGCAGACCGTCACTGTTTCTGTTGGCCTATCAAGGGCTTAACGATGTTGACATTCAACGCGATCTCGGCCGGCTGTTTCGGGCGCCGCAACCCACTCTGCGGCCGCCGGCGACAAACGGCAAAATCCGCATCGGCTTTATTTCCACTTTTTTTTGGATGCACACCATCGGCCATTTGATGCGCGGCCTGATCGCCCAGCTGGACCGCAATCAGTTTGAGGTGACGGTCCTAACTTTCGGCGATAACGGCGATGCCGTTTGCCGGTTCGTTAAACAACACGCCGATCATTTTGTACTGGCGCCCAGAAACTTGCCGGCCGCCCGGAAGTTGATCGTCGACCTGCAACTGGACGTGCTATTCTACACCGACATTGGCATGGACCCGACCACGACCACGCTCGCCTGCTCCCGGCTCGCTCCAGTCCAGTGCGCCACCTGGGGCCATCCGTCCACCACCGGCATCGACACGCTCGATTATTTCATTTCCAGCCAGGCCCTGGAAACCGACGATGGTGACAGCCATTACACGGAAGAGTTGGTCCGCCCCAAAACGCTGCCGATTTATTACTACCGGCCCGAGTTGCCAGTGCCGCCCAAGGCGCGTGAGCATTTCGGGTTGACGGCCCAGGAGCACATCTATGCCTGTCCACAAACGCTGTTCAAGTTTCACCCGGAATTCGATGCCATTCTCGGCGCCATTTTGCGTCGCGACCCTCAAGGCACGCTGGTGTTGCTCAAAGCCAAACACCCCCACTGGGAGCAACTTTTGCGGCAACGTTTCGCGATGACGTTGCCGGATGTGCAACACCGCATTCGCATTCTTCCCAACATGGACCGCGGCGATTTTCTTAACCTGCTGGCATTGAGCGATGTAGTGCTCGACCCCGTGCATTTCGGCGGCGGCAACACCAGTTACGAAGGCCTGGCGATGGGCACGCCAATCGTCACGCTGCCGTCGCAGTTCTTACGCGGCCGCATTACTTTTGCACTGTACAAGCAAATGGGAGTGCTGGATTGCGTGGCCCAAAACGCTCAAGAGTATGTGGACATAGCCCTGCGGTTGGGCATGGACGCGGCATATCGCGACGGCATGCGCCAGAAGATCCTCGCCGCTTGCCCGGTGTTGTACGAAAATGGCGATGGCATTCGGGAACTGGAGCAATTCTTTCTGAGTGTGTGCCGTCCCTCATGAGGTGTCTCATGCTACGATATATTCTGCCTTCGACCACTAGCGTGCTCGCGGCCGTGATGATGTTGGCATTCGTCCAGCCCGTATCGGCCCAGGACAGTGTCGTGGACAAAATCACCAAAGCCCTGCCGGACAAGGCCCCCTTTCAACCGAAACAGCCCCGCAAGTTGCTGGTCTTTTCGCGCACGCCGGGCTACCGCCACGCCGCCATCGCAGTCGGCATCAAGGCTATTACCTTGATGGGCGACAAGACCAGCGCCTACACGGTCCATGCCAGTGAAAACGAAGCAATGTTCGAGCCGGACAAGCTCAAGCTGTTCGACGCCGTGCTGATGCTCAACACCAGCGGCGAGTGCCTGCGGCCCGTGGGCGGCGATAAAGAGTCGGCGCTCAAACGCGAGGAAATGCTCAAAAAGAGCCTGGTGGATTTCGTCGCCGCCGGCAAGGGCCTGGCCGGCATCCACGGGGCCACCGCCACCTACCAGGATTGGAAGGATTACACCCGCTTGATGGGCGGCGTTTTTGAAAGCCACCCCTGGGGCATCGTCGCCAAGGCGCCGGTCAAGAATCTCGACCCGACCAACCCGGTCAACGCGGCCTTCGGCGGCAAGGACTTTATTATCAATGACGAAATCTACCAATTCCACAACGGCACGGCTCTGCCGACCGAACGACGTTTTCTGCTCGCCATCGACACCAGCAAAATGGATGTGACCAAGGGCATCCGCAAGGACGGCCTTTATCCCATCAGTTGGATCGCCAATCACGGCAAGGGCCGCAATTTTTATTGTTCGTTGGGGCATCAGCAGGAAATCTACTGGAACGCGGCGATTTTGAGGCATTATCTGGCGGGGATTCAATTTGCTTTGGGGGATTTGGATGCAAATGCGACGGCGACGGGGGAGAGGAAGAAGCCAGGTTGAGCGAGAACGTCTGGGAGTGACAAGGGGAATTGTGTGATGTCCGCTTGCACGGTGTCCAGTTTGGATAGCCACTATGAAATGACAGAAACAGAAATGGCAAACTTAGAGAACCCACCGTTTTTAAGCGCTGAGAAGGTTTCAAGGCAATCCCTTATTTATCGATTAAGGGAACCGGTTAAAAAGCACGAAAAATGGTCAGGCCGGGATTTGGGGTTCGTATTTTGAGGCCAACGTGCCCTGATGTCTCCACGCATAGGCAATGCAGCCCTTTGCCCATCAATCATTTCCCTCAATCTCTTCCTGCAACAGACACCACCGCTCCTCCGCCTTGGCGAGCTGTTCCGTCAAGGCCGCGATTTCGTTATGAAGGCGCAGCGCCTCGGCCGCGTCGGTCGAATTCTGCAACTGAGCGTTGAGCGGCCGTCTTTGCTCATCGAGCTGAGCAACCGTCCGCTCCAGTGCCTTGATTTCCTTACGAACCGCGGTTTCGTCTCTGCGGACAGCGCGGGGCGCGACCCTGGCTGGCTTGGCCACTTCCGGCGGCAGTTTGGTGCGTGCGGTCGCCAGTTCACGTTCGCCGGCTTCGATCTCCTTGGTGACCTTGTAAAGGTAGGCGTCGTACTGACCGCTGTAATTCGTCACGCGGCTGTCACGCACTTCCACGATGCACGAGGCAACCCGTTTAGTGAAGTGGCGGTCGTGGCTGGTAAAGATGACGGTCCCTTCGTAGTCCAGCAAGGCCTCGGCCAGCGCATCGACGGTATCGACATCCAGATGATTCCCCGGTTCGTCAAGTACCAGCACGTTGTAATCGCCCAACAATAGTCCCGCCAAGCAGAGCCGGGCCCGTTCGCCACCGGACAGAACGGAGATCGGCTTCTTCACATGAGCTTTACGAAACAACAAGGCGCCGGCGGCTTCGAGAATCTCCTGATCCTTCTTGCCGAAAATGGCCTTGTGATGCAGGTACTCCAAAACGGTTTTGTTCTCCGGCAAGCCGGTGTAGACGTGCTGGGCATAGACGCCGATTTGGCAACCGTGGCCCCAACGGACATCGCCCGCCAATGGCTTGAGGGAATCCACCACCGTGCGCAGAAACGTCGTTTTGCCCTGGCCGTTATCGCCGACGACGGCCGCACGTGAGCCATGGTCGATCTCCAAATTCACGTCCGACGCGATTTGCCGCTCCGGATAACCGATGGCCAGGTTAAGACAGCGGAGTGCGGGGCCTTTGCGCGGCACAACGCGCGGCGCCCGAATCCTGGCGGTCGGCTCGTCGGCGGCAATCTGCGTCAATTCCAGACGTTCAAGCTGCTTGGCTTTTGATTTCGCCAGTGTTGCGGTGGCCGCGCGAGCCTTGTTTTTGGCGATGAATTCCTCCAGGTGCCGCCGTTTGGCCATGATCGATTCGTTCGAGCGTTCCTCGTGAGTGCGTTGATCGCGCTGGTATTCCAGAAATGCATCGACCTTTCCCGGATACGTCGTCAATTTGCCACGGGACAGGGCTAGCGTATGATCGCAAGTGGCGCCAAGAAACGCCCGGTCGTGGGAGACGATCAAACATGCCGACCGATGGCTTTGCAGAAAATGTTCCAGCAGAATCTGCGTGCGCAAATCAAGAAAGTTCGTCGGTTCGTCGAGCAGCAGCAGATTCGGCTCGTGCAGCAGCAAGGCCGCCAGCTTCACGCGCGTCTGCCAGCCACCGGACAGCTTGGCAATGGGGCCTTCCAGGTAGGACCCCTTCAACTCGAACTGCCCCGCGACTTCGCCACATTTCCAGTCCGGCTCGCCGCTGTCGCGCATCAGAAAACCGAGGGCGGTTTCATCAGGCAGAAAGGGATCATGCTGACGCAGGTAGCCCAGGCGCAGGCTTGGATGGCGGACGACTTCCCCGCTGTCCAGCTCTTCCTCACCGAGCAGAATCCGGAGCAACGTGCTTTTACCCGCGCCATTGCGGCCGATGAACCCCACCTTGACATTGTCGCTCAAGGTGGCCTCGGCATTGTTGAGTAGAACCTGATCGCCGTAAGTTTTGCAGGCTTTGGTGATTTGCAGCAGGCTAGCCATCTCGGGAATGATCCTCGGGATAAATGGTGATTATACTGATCATTTTAATTGTGGATCAAGAAGAACTCTATGCCTTCCGAGGACGCTGTCCCTTTTTGCGCCGTTTGGATACGCTGTGACTGTAGATGTCAAACCAAGTCTCGCCCAATCGAAGGTTAGCAAAGATGATGCGAGTTCCCGCCAGGCACATGGTTATTACAGCATGGGCAGCGACTGGGGTGATCGCGGCACAACTCTCTGTTGATGCCAAGGCCCAGCCTCCTGCCGGCAAAGGCGCCGTGTTGCCCAAGCTCGAGCTTGTCAAAAAGTTCGACAAGGATGGCGACGGCCGCCTCAACTCGGCGGAACGCCATGCCGCGCTGGATTATTTGATCGCCAACCCGCAACTAATCAAAAAGGGCCGAGCGGGCACTCCCAAGAAACCGCCGCCGCCCGGGCCCAAGCTCAAACCAGCCGACGTGAAAACCTACCCGGCTTCGGTTTCTTTGTTCGACCCCGAGACCGTGCGGACGCTGTTCCTGGAATTCGAAGACGCCGATTGGGAAAAGCAAATGGCCTTTTTCCACCGCACTGATGTGCAGGTGCCGGCCAAACTCGTCGTGGACGGCAAGACCTACAACCACGTGGGCGTTCATTTCCGCGGCAACAATTCGTTCAGCATGGTGAGCGACGGCTGGAAGCGGTCCCTCACCCTGGCATTCGATTTCGTCGATCCCAAGCAGCACGTCGGCGGCTATCGCGGCGTGCACCTCTTGAACTTCAATCAGGATCCGTCGATGCTGCGCTCGGTGCTTTATTGCGAGATCGCCCGCCATTACTTTCCCTCGCCCAAGGCGAATTTCACGCGTGTGGGCATCAACGGCGAGAGCTGGGGCGTGTACGCCAACCAGCAGAAATTCGACAAGGAGTGGGTCAGGGACTTTTTCAACACCACCAAAGGCGCTCGCTTCAGATCGCCCAACAATTCCAAGGGCGGCGGCTTCGGCTACCTCGGCGACGACATTGCCGTCTATAAGAAGTGGTACGACATCAAAAGCAAGGACGACCCGAAAGCCTGGGCTGATCTGGCCCATCTTTGCAAAGTAGTAAATCAAACGCCGCCCGAAAAACTGGCCAAGGCCCTTGAGCCTTTTCTCGACATCGACAATGCCCTGGCCTGGATGGCGCTGGATGTCACGCTCATCAACAACGACGGCTACTGGAACGACGGCAGCGACTTCGCCATTTACCAGGACACCAAAGGCCGCTTTCACATTCTCCCGCACGACGCCAACGAAGGCTTCCGGCCAGGCGGCGGCAAGTCGGCCGGCGTGAAACTCGACCCATTCGTCGCCACCAACGATGCGAACAAGGCGCTGCGGCACAAATTGCTGGCCGTCCCCGAACTGCGCACACGCTATCTCCGCTATGTCAAAGACATTGCCGAGAACTGGCTCGATTGGAAAAAGCTCGGCCCGATCGTGGACAAATACCGGGCGCTGATAATCGCTGATGTCGAGACCGACACGCACAAACATTACTCGACCGCGGAATTCAACGCAGGCATCTATGGCAAGGGCGACGGTACTCCTGCGGCCGCCACGACGATCAAGGGTTTTTGCGAGCAGCGCCGTGCGTTCCTGTTGGATCACCCTGAAATCAAAAAGCTGAGCCGGCAATAAGACAAGGGTCCATTCTTGTTGTTTGCAATCTGTTCCCAACGCCCATAGAATTGCGACCAAGCAAGCCATCCCTTGCTTTGACTGTCCCCTTGAATTTGTCGCCCACCCCCCGCGGCCTTGAGATGTGAGGAATACCGTAATGCGAAGATTTTTGCCCCAAACGTGTTTCGCAATCGTTGCTTCATTTTTGATGGCGGCGTCTTTCAACGCCGCCCAACCGCCTGCGTCGGCACTGCGTTTTGAGGTGACCATCGCCGGCAACCTCACCGAAAAGCCGCAGGACGGGCGCTTGCTGATCGCCCTGAGCACCAAAGGCAAAGGCGAGCCGCGGCAAGGCATCGGCACCGGCAAGGGAGCGCCGATTGTTATCGGCGCGGATGCCAAGGGCTTTACGTCAGGCAGCATTTACGTGGTGGATGCCAAGGCGGTGACCTTCCCGATTGAGAGTTTGGCAAAATTGCCCGTCGGCACCTACACGGCTCAGGCCGTGTTGGAGGTCAGCCACGATCTGAAACTGATCAACGCTGCCGGCAATTATTACAGCGACCCGGTCAGCGTGAAAATCGATCCCGCGGCCGGCGGCGTGGTCAAACTCACCGTGTCCCATCAGGTGCCGCCCGAAAAAATGCCGGCGGACACGCAGAACGTCAAGTATGTCAAATTGAAGTCCGAGCTGCTCAGCAAGTTTCACGGCAGGCCAATGTACATTCGCGCCGCGGTGGCTTTGCCGCAGGGTTTCGAGAACAGTGGAGACAAAAAATATCCGTTGCGTGTGCACACCGGCGGATTTGGCACGCGCTTCACGGCCGGCGGTGGCAAGGGCGGCAAAGGCGCCGTCGGAGGACCGCAGTTTATCACGCTTCAACTCGACGGCGCCGGCCCTTTCGGCGACGCCTATCAGGTCAATTCCGCCAATAACGGACCTTACGGCGACGCGATCACGCAGGAGCTTATTCCCCATGTCGAGAAAACCTATCGCGGCATCGGCCAGCCCTATGCTCGTGTGCTGGATGGAGCATCCACCGGCGGCTGGGTCTCGCTGGCTTTGCAGGTGTTTTATCCGGACTTCTTCAATGGCTGCTGGTCACACGCGCCCGACCCCGTCGATTTCCGGGCGTTTCAGCTGATCAACATCTACGAACATGACAACGCTTACCTCGATCCCAAGAACCTGGAGCGGGCCAGCTCGCGCAACGTCAACGGCCAAGTCAAAATGACGATGCGCTACGAAGTCCAGCTCGAACGCGTCATTGGCCGCGGCGACCGCTGGGAGCTGGGCGGCCGCGATTGGGCATCCTGGAACGCCGCTTTCGGACCAAAAGGCGACGACGGCTATCCCAAACCGCTGTGGGACGGCAAGACCGGAAAAATCGACCGCTCCGTTTTGGAACACTGGAGAAAGTACGATTTGCGTATGACGCTGGAAAAGAACTGGACGACACTGGCGCCAAAACTGCGCGGCAAGATTCGCATCTGGGTCGGCGAGATGGACGATTACTATCTGAACAACGCGGTACATTTGCTGGACAACTTCATTTCCAAGGCGAAACCGGCGTATGAGGGGAAGATCACCTATGGACCGGGGGCGGGGCATGGCTATCGGGAGTTGAGCAATGCCCAGATGTTGGCGGATATGATGGCGGCAGTAGAGCGCGGAAAACCAAAGAGTGATTGACGCGGCTCGTCGGGCTCGCGGGGACGGCTCGGCAACGTCTGTTCGGTTAATCATACAATCCCTTCATGGACCGTCTCAACAAATACCTCGCCCACGCCGGTGTCGGCTCGCGGCGGCATTGCGATGACCTGATCGCCGCCGGGCGCGTCAGCATTGACGGGCAAACTGTGCGCGAGCTTGGCAGCCGGGTCGAGGAGGGCCAGCGCGTTGCCGTCGACGGCGAGCCGGTGCGCGGCGAGCGGCATGTCTATTGGCTCGTTCACAAACCGCGCGGCGTGCTTTGCACCAATTACGAT
>DASRAT010000309.1:0-4550 GCA_035638015.1 Gemmataceae bacterium
CCCGACAAAACCGCTACATCTTGGAGCAAAGCTCACTCACGTCCGCCGTCGCTTTTGGATGCGACCGCGTAGCGGTCCCACGATGGTAGGCCGGCGTTTTAACGCCGGTTGAACGCAGGCCAAGTTGTTGCCTACGTCGCGTTAGCGACGTTTGAGCCGGCATCCTTCAGGCCCTGCCCCACGAAAAGAAGTTGACGGGTCCCGTCCCGACAGCCTATCTTCAACCCAGCGCGGTATTCCAGTTCCATAGCCGAGTTTGCTGGGACCCGCGGTTCAATCCAACTGAGTTTTATCATTGGTGCTCCGCCCATGCTCGTCAGCCCAACAGCGGAGCCTTTGCAGGCGGAGCAACACGGATAATATCATAAACGTTCGGCCACGCGAGAAGGGGTTCGCTGATGACTCTACCGCAGTTGCAGGAACGGTCACTCAGCGAGTTGAGCAAGATCACGGTCCGCTATTTCCTGGGTCCGTCGAGCCGGAAGCCTTACCTTGAGATCTTGGTCATACGGTATTCCGGCAAGTACCCGGTCGGCTCGGCTGGCAACGACGATGCGCAATACATGTACGCTATGGCCAAGGCGGGGGTTGCGGCGTTCGAACCGTGGGGAGTCATACACGATCTCTCCGAACTCGTGTATGAATGGGGCGACCGACTCGATATGTTTTTTGGAGTCGGGCCGTGCGAGTCACAGGGCGAAACAGAATCTCTCGTCGGCGATCTGTTCCGCGAAAGTCCCTCGACAAGGGCAGCACGACCAGGGATTGTGGTTGGCCCAGATTGCGTCGAAGCAGTCCGGACACTGCTGCTCGGGGAAAACAGCACAGAGCCGCTTGAAAAGGTGGGGAATGTCTTCCGCGAGTTTGGGGATGCCTGGGCTTTCGTAGATGCCCAGATCAAATAGGGCCGCCGGGGTGGCACAGCTGAGTTGGGTGCCACGCCCTGAAAGCACGTGCAGCCTGCGCTCGCGGCCCGCAATCGAAGGGCGTGCTAAAGCGCGCGGCGCGATGATCCCATTGGTAACAATGCAGCGCGCCGATATAGGGTTTTTGTCGCGGGCGCTTCAGCACCCCCTTCGATTGCGTGCTGTTAGCCCAGATTGCTCGTACTTTCAGGGCCTGCGACCCAGCCGCCTAAACTCAAACAATGCGGCTCTTGATTCATCGTCCAGTCACGCCTAAAATTACGTCCATGCGAATGGTCAACATCCCACTGCTCAGTTAGAGCATCCAATTCTCTTGCGAAGCGTCGCCAGCCTGGCGGCCACAGTTGTAATCCGTCTATTAATCCACTTTGCAAATTCATTGCGCGGATGGTCCGCGCGTTGGAGAGAATTGACCATGAATGCCAAGAAACAAAAAGTGAAGGACCGTCGCCGGGCTCGCAAGCTTGCCGACGAAGCCTGGGAAGCTGCGGACGCGGGGAATCTTGATCTGGCAGAAAAAATCATTCGTAGAGCGGTGACCGCTCAAGTCGATAATCCGGTGATCTGGAACGACCAAGGATTGATCCTTGCGATGAGGCAAAAAGACGCGGAGGCCGCGGAGGCTTTCAGAACCGCACTGAGCCTGGTGCCGACCTTTGCGGCGCCTTTCGCTCACTTGGCGGCGTTACGGATTCGTTACGGATTTGCGGCCGAGGCAGTGACTTTGCAGACTCAAGCCGTCAAGCATGCGCCGCAAAATGCGCTATATGCCGAACAATTGCAAGCATATCGCGCGCTTGCCAATCACAATACCGAGGATTTGACCCAGGCTGCAAAGCCCAGGGTTGCCGTCGTACCAAAGGAAGCAATCGCTCCACATGTAGATGACGGTCTGACAGCCCATCTGGAACAGTGTGACTGGGTGCAGCTGGGCGATCTGTTATCGCGCGATGGGTTTGCCCTTATTCCGCAATTGCTGAATGAGTCCGATTGCGAGCGACTCCGTGACATGTTTGATGACGATGACCTCTTTGCCAAGACAGTGGAAATGGACCGGCCCGACTTTGGCAAAGGCGTGTATCGCTATTTTCTTGCTCCGATCCCCGACATCGTGCGGCAGTTGCGCGTCGCCATGTATGCGAAGATTGTGGTCATTGCCAATCAGTGGCAAGAGTTGTTGGGTGTGCCGCGGCGATTTCCCAAAGATTGGAACGCATTTCGGGAAGAATGCATTCATGCCGGGCAAACAAAGTCGACGCCGATCTTGCTGAAATACGGGCCAGGCGGCTTCAATGGACTGCATCGCGACCTGCGAGGTGAGGTGTTTTTTCCGATTCAATTGGCCGTGGTACTTAGCCGACGTGTGGAGTCCCTGGATCATCCGAAGGACGGATTTCAGGGCGGCAATTTTCTGTTTTGCGATTTGCCCGAGGGAAAAAAGTCGCGGCGGCGAGAAATGGCCGCAAGCATTGGCGATGCTTTGCTGTTCTGCACGCGCGATCGACTGGCAGCCGTGGGCGGCGTTTACGGGCTACAACCGGTAAAGCACGGCGTGACGACAATCACAGCGGGGGAGCGATTTGTCCTGGGTGTGCCGTTTCATGACTATCGCTGATATGCACATGCTTGAACACGGACGGCGGGCGCCACGTCCTGTAAGGGCGTGGCGCTCAAACCTCCAACAACAACCTCTCCGGCCTCTCCACGCATTCCTTGACGCGCACCAAAAATTGCACCGCCTCGCGCCCATCAATGAGCCGATGGTCATAGGACAGCGCCAGGTACATCATCGGCCGAATGACCACCTGGTCGTCCACCGCGATCGGCCGTTTCTGAATGGTGTGCATCCCGAGAATGGCGCTTTGCGGCGGGTTAAGGATCGGCGTCGACAGCAGCGATCCGAATACTCCCCCGTTGGTGATGGTAAATGTCCCGCCTTGCAAATCCTGGACTGCGATCTTGCCGTCACGGGCCTTGGCGGCGAGATCCGCGATGACCTGATCGATTTGCGCAAAGCTCATGCGGTCGGTGTCGCGTAGCACCGGCACCATCAAGCCTTTCTCGGTGCTGACGGCCACGCCAATGTGGTAGCTGTCGTGAAAGACAATGTCGCTGCCATCCAGGAACGCATTGACCACGGGAAACGCCTTGAGCGCCGACACACAGGCCTTCACAAAAAACGGCATGAAACCCAGGTTCACCTGGTGTTTGTCCTTGAAACTTTCCTTGTACCGCGTCCGCAGCGCGATGACGGCCGACATGTCGGCTTCATTGAAAGTAGTCAGCGTCGCCGTGTTTTTCTGCGAGGCCAACAAACGCTCTGCGATGCGCTGGCGGATGGCGCTCATGCGCTGGCGGCGTTCGCCGCCGCCGCTCGGCGTTGATGGTTTGACGGGTTCGTGAGTCTCCACGGGCGCCTGCGTGGGAGCAGGGGCGGCAGGCGGCGCTGGCGGTTGCTGGATTTCGCTGCGCGCAACGGGTTGAGCCGCAGGGGCGGGTTTCTTTTCCTCCGCGGCAGGCGACTTGGCACTGTCATCGATCTGTCCCACCACCGCGCCGATGGCGACCGTGGCGTCTTCCTTGGCGGTGATTTGTAACGTGCCGCTGGCAGGCGCCGGGATCGTGGTGGTCGCCTTTTCGGTTTCCAACTCAAATAGGGGATCGCCTTCGCGGACAAAATCCCCGTTTTTTTTGTGCCAGGAGACTATCGTCCCTTCCGTGATCGATTCGCCGATGGTAGGAACTTTGATGGGAACGGCCATGCTTGCTCCGGTCGCTTATCCGGTTTCCGGTCGCTTAGAATGCCCAAAATAATGAGCCGCGCTCGGAATGTAGCACAAGCTAACAGCTTGTGCTACAAAAGCGGCGTGCGGCTTGCGTCCATCTTGTCACGCAAATGGCCGAAGTAGGCTCGCATGTCCACCTTGCCGCTGCCGCATGAAGTGCAACCGCCGCCGCTGCCGCAACTGTCGCAGCCGCCCCCCCCGCTGGTGCGCCCGCAATCGGGCTTGTCGCAGCCGCCGTGATGTTCCTCTTCCACCGGCGCCGCCAGGTTTTCGAGCCACACTTCCATCTCGAAGCGCGAGCCAATGTTTTGCACCAATTCCGCCGGATCGCAACTGCCGGCTAGGAGATACTGCAAAATGACGCGGCGGCCGTCGAGCGACAATTCGCTGTCGAGAATCTCCATCGGCAATTGCAGGTTCGCAGCCACAACGCGGCTCGTTTCAAATATCTCTTGTTCACGCGCTTGAAGGGTGCTTCGGGCCACTTCGTCTTCTGGCCCTAGCCGGCGCAGCAATTGCCCCAAACCGGCGCCGCCCAGTAAGCGTGCATGTCTTGGCGTCGCCTCGCACAGCACCACGCCGACGCTCAGGCCGCGCTCGCCTTGCACCACCACCCGGTCGCCGCGCCCGAACGACTCCGGCGACTCGCACAGAAACCGGCCCAACGTGCCCGTTTTGCCGTGATTGACCAGGTATTCCGAACGCTTCGCAACCATCTTTACTGATCCAATCCCAGCGTCTCGCGCATGATTTGATCGTAGGTCTCGGCCCCTTGCTCGGTGCTGAGGTCGAGGCGCATCTCATTGATGACCTTGATGCTGAGGTTGCGCAGCCAGTA
>DASRAT010000310.1:0-5750 GCA_035638015.1 Gemmataceae bacterium
CAGGCACTGCAAACGTTGCACGCTTCGCATAGTGCCCGTTGCCCCGATGTGCTACCATGCCGTTGACACTCGGATGCTGGAGGACGTGGATCATGCGCGGATCATTGTTGAGCCTCATCGCGGTCGGCGGTTTTTGCCTCACCTGGGCGCTGGCGGGCAATGGCCCCGCTACCAAGCAAACAACCGCTGACGAAAAAATCTTGGATGCCGCCAAGGTCTCGTCCGACGGCCCCGCGTTGCTCGCCTACCTTAAATCCCGCACTCTGACCCAAGATGATCGTGAACGCGTCGATGTCCTGATCGCCCAACTCGGCAGCAGCGCCTTCAAGGTACGCGAGCAAGCCACACAAGCCTTGATCGCCAAGGGTCCCGGCGTGCTGGAAGCGCTGCGTCAGGCGCTGCAACATGCCGACCTCGAAGTGCATCGCCGTGCTGAGCTCTGCATCTCCAAAATCAAGGAAAACGAGCGCTTTCCAGAAGTTCCCGCGGCCGTAGTACGCCTGGTCGGCCAGCGCAAGCCCGACGGAGCCGTGGCGGCCCTGCTCGGCTATTTGCCGTTCACCGACAATGACGACGTGGCCGAGGAAGTGCGTGGCATCCTCGTCAAATTGGCAGTCCAGGGCGGCAAAGCCGACAAATCTCTGGTGGCCGCGTTGACCGACAAGGAAGCCGCCCGCAGAGCAGCCGCCGGTGAAGTTCTGGTTCGCGCCGGAGCCCTTGAACCCCACAAAAAAGCGATTCACACATTGTTGACTGACACCAACCCTGCTGTGCGCTGGCGGGTCGCCAATGCCCTTGTCCTGGCCAAGGAAAAGGACGCCGTGCCAGCCCTCATCAGTGTGTTGCCGGATGTCTCGCCCATCCAGGCCTGGGCCATCGAGGAAGTCCTCTTTCAACTGGCCAACGGCAAATCGCCGCCGGCCGTGCCGCCTTCGACTGAAGACGGCGCGCGCAAAAAATGCCAGGAGGCCTGGCAAGCCTGGTGGAAAGACCACGGCGCCGCTGTCGATATGAGCGTGCTAGCTAATCCACAACGGCCGTTGGGTTTTACCACGGTTATCTTGCTCGACATTAACCGCATCATGGAGCTTTACCCCAACGACACAGTCCGCTGGCAGATCGACGGCCTGGAAAAACCGCTCGACGTGCAAGTGCTGGACAAGGGCCGCGTGCTGATTGCCGAATTTGATGGCAACCGTGTCACGGAGCGCAATTTCAAGGGCGAAATCCTTTGGCAACAAGCCGTACCCGAACCGCAAGCCGCCCAGCGTCTGCCCAACGGCAACACCTTCATCGGCAGCCGATATCATTTGCAAGAGGTCGACGCCAAGGGCAAACGGGTCTTCGAGTACAGCGCCCCAGCACAGGGCATCATGAAATCCATGAAGCTTCCAGACGGCGACATCGTCTGCCTTTTCGAGGACGGCCGCGTTGTCCGCATAGACGCCACCGGCAAGCAGCTCTCATCGTTCCGGATTGAATTCGGCATACCGCTTTTCGGCGGCCGGCTTTACACAACCGACACCGGCAACGTGCTGATTCCGTTTTACAACTACAACAAGGTGGTCGAGTATGACATGACGGGCAAAGTCATCTGGCAATTGAAAGTGGAGCAACCCATCGCGGCCACGCGACTTGCCAACGGCAACACGCTCGTGACCAGCATGAGCACAAACCGAGCCGTGGAGTTCGACCGTGACGGCCGCGAAGTGTGGCAGTATCGCCAAAGCACGCGCGTGACCCGCGCCCTGCGCCGCTGAAGTAAATGCGAAGCAAGGGGCTTGCTTTGACGAGGGCGCTACCCGTATAAAATAGTCATCATAACCGCGCCGGAGTGGCGGAATTGGCAGACGCGCCAGGTTGAGGGCCTGGTTGCCGCAAGGCAGTGCAGGTTCAAGTCCTGTCTCCGGCATCTTTCCTTTCAAGGGCTTACGACGAATAATGTCGTGAGCTCTTTTTTATTGGCGTCCGTTTTTCCGCCAATCTTCCGCCAGAAGGGCATTTCTACGGCGTTCTCGCAAGGAGGAACGCACATGGCCGGGATTCGCAAAAAAGGCGATGCCTACTACTGCACCTTTCGTTTTCAGCGAGAACGGTACAACTTCACGATCGGACCAGTGACCGAGACCCAAGCTCTTGCCAGGGGAGTCGAGGTGGACGAAACGCTCAACTTGCTTGAGCGCGGACGACTGACCTTACCGGAAAATGTCACGCTCGTTGACTTCGTCGCCGCCGGAGGCAAGTCCTTATCCTTGCCAACGCAACCAAAGATGATGACGGCTCGGCAATTATTCGATGCGTATCTTGCAGCGATTGGGAACGGCAGCATTGAAGCCAACTCCTTGGCAACGGTGCGCGGGCATTTCAAGCGATTTTGTGAGACAATTGGCGAGCGATTTCGCATTCAGCAGCTTTCCGCCTTGGATGTTCAGAGACACGTGGAATGTCGGCACAAAAATGGTGTGGCGCCCTGTACGGCAAAAAAAGAGATTTCCTCGGTGCGAGCGAGCTGGCATTGGGCCCTTCACAACAACCTGCTCGTCGGCCCCTTCCCAGGACGCGGCTTGCGGTTCCCGAAGGAGCAAGAAAAGGAACCGTTCCGGACTTTCGCCGAAATTGATGCAGTGGCGGACGAGGACCGCAAGGTAACCTTGTGGGACTCGCTTTACTTAACCCGCACGGAAATTGAGGAATTCCTTACTTGGGTCCAGAAAAACGCCACGCTTCCTTGGGTGTTTCCGCTTGTTGCATTTGCGGCCTACACCGGAGCCCGCCGGAGTGAGATCCTTCGCGCATTGGCGACGGACATCGATCTTGTCGGCGGAACGGCCACCATTCGGGAGAAGAAGCGAGTCAAAGGCAAGCGCTCGTTTCGGATCGTGCCACTCACAGCCAGGTTCAAGGAAATCTTGCAACAATGGCTCGCTGTGCGCCCGGAGAACGGCCATCTATTCTGCCAAGCCGAGCACGTCACACGTAGCAAAACCAAGCGTGAAGGCACAACTCCGATCACAAAAAATGAGGCTCACGATCATCTCAAGCGGACCCTTGCCGGTAGCAAGTGGCAGGTTGTTCGCGGCTACCATGTGCTGAGGCACTCTTTCATCTCCGCTTTGGCAAGTAAGGGCATTGATCAGCGGGTTATTGACGAGATGGTTGGACATCAATCTGAAGAACAGCGGAAACGCTACCGGCACCTCTACCCTGACGTGATGCGTGCGGCCGTGGCAGGAGTATTCGGTTGAGGCACAGCGATTCGGGAAGTCGCGGGAAGCAACCCTTCATTTTTGAGCCTTAGCAGTTCTTCATGGCTAATGAGCCATTCGCCTCCCTTGCCTCTGCCGCACGGACGTTTCCTTGCAACAATCCGCCCTTGGCGGCAGTTTTCCCGAATCGTGTACTCGGCCCGCCCCAAGATCGACGCCACCTCTGGAATGGAGTACCATTCCTTAACCGAACGCTCCCGGACAAGAAGAGAGAGATTCGCTTCGATCTTGGCGAGTTGCTCATGCAACTGTTGAATGAGTTGGTCGCTCATGGCTATCCATTAGTTATCGCTGGGAGTAGTCCGTTTGCGTCGGTCTAACGTGATCGCGCACTCGATGGCTCAGTGAATGACACGTGCAAAAAATGATGTAATCCGGTCTTTGTCCTTTGGGTGCAACACTAGGCGTTCACTCAAGTGCATTACAGCCGCCGCCGTTGCATCCTTGATAATGTCGTTCTGGCGCCAAACACTCACGCTGATTCGAGAGTACTCGGCTTCAAAAGCCGGTCGCCTTTTTTCTGTTTCCGACTCCCGCGCCTTATCTTTGCTTTTCGTTGCAACGATGTCATGCTGGGTTCCCCTAACACTTCGTTCCAACTGCGAAAGTCCCATTCGATGCCACGCTTGCTGCCACAAGAAGTACGTTTGAGTTTTAAAGTCATGATTAGGTCCCCTTCTTTTGTGTCTTTCTCCAATTCACCCGTGGTTCAACTTGATGTGTTTCAACGGAAATCCTTCGTTCTCCATATTCGCTTCATGCCGTTGCGCTGCGATGAAGGTATCCAGCTCCGCCTCTTTGATCATGATCTCTCCGCGACATCCTGGGTGGCTGAAACAATAGTTAGCAGGCCTACCATGCACCATTCATGAATCATCCAGTCACTGACGCCGAATCGCGCAGCTGGCATCTTGACCGTGACTTGCTGCGCTTCCTTCAAACCATGACCCGCTTATTCTCACTTGGGTCGAACCCACTCCCGGCGAATCACTGACATGCCCGACTAAACAAACCAGTGAAAACCCCGCGCGTTAGCTTGAAGGTCTCCTCGAACCGCTGACCTCAAGAAGGCACCTCGACTTCAACGGGCTCATTTCTGTCTTGGGCGTTCTCGGTGTGCTCGCTGGCAAGCACGCCATAGATATACGTGTGAGCCATGTCGCAAAGCTTGGCAACTTCCAGTAGATCGCGAACCCCAAAACTAGTCGACGTCTGCCAAGAGCCCTCGGCATTCTTGTAGCTGCGGCTCAAGTTCACGTTGAACCAGGGGCCCTTTTCTGAATCCTGGCGCCAAACGCTCACTCGGAGTCGTCCGTACCTGGCTTCGAATGCCGGCCGCCGCTTTTCGGCTTCCGATTTCCGCGGTTTGTCTTTGTTTTTCGTTGCCATTTTTGCACCCTGCCTTTCAGTAAAAGGAAACTAAGCGAAACGTGCCGCCTGCGCGGTTGAGCACGTGTTGTCACAAATCGAGGTTTCGGAATCGCGGCCGCTTACCCGCGCTAAGCATCGCCTTGCCTTGCTCCAAGAGCTCAATCTCGTACGCTAGTTCTCCGTCCGCTAATGTTTCATCCAGCCAATTGATTTTCACGTATCCTTGGTCCTCAAGAGACCTGGCTGCTACATCCATAATGTTCTCGGCGCAATATCATTTAGCGTCCTCTGGGGACATTCCCATGCCATCGGCCAATTTCCTAGCAGTCTCCTCCTCACCGTCAAAGAAACGCGAATAATGAACTTTGGTTTCTTTGAATAGCACTCCGAGAAGATAATTGGCCGCGGCTTCAATGTGATCGGCATACATCATTCCCATTTCGCAACCTCCAATTCTGAGACCTTGGAACCATGTCGCTGCTCAACCCGTCCAGATCACCTCGTTCGGCGTTCAAGAATTGCGGTTCTCACGTTGCATCAATCGTTCAATGCCAATTTGGAATAGCCCCGGCATTTCATCCCAGGTCCGCCCATCAAGCATGCGGCCGGCAGCCTTTTTGTTCCGGCCGCCCCATTGCTTGAAAAAGAAGCGACTTCCTGTGCCTGACATTGGTCACGAACCGAGCGAACCCAGTCCCCTTCCATTGGTCGCGACTTTTGTCCGCTCTCGCCGCCAGCAATCACCCCGTGAATGCCGAGGAGGTCCAGTGGTCCCAAATCTTCCAGCAATGGCTCGACGGAAAGGAACCGGACCTCCGCAGGAACGCGGCGGAGATGAGTAATGCGAGGTAATCCATGACGGCGATTTTCAACCGATACTCCCCACCATATATGTGGAAGAGACGCAAACTCGCGCAACTCACCGGTCAAGAGATCCGCCATCCTATCGGCCCGTTTTGTGAGCACTTGGTAAGTATGCTTCGGGACATCAGCCATGACTTGACAGACCCTGCGAATATCGGCTACCGACAGATTCTCGTGGAAGAGGTCGCTCATCGAATTCACGAACACGACTGTCGGTTTCCATTTGTGGGGGTCACGAAGAGCCTCAGG
>DASRAT010000311.1:0-7084 GCA_035638015.1 Gemmataceae bacterium
CCAAGACCAGCGGCAAAATCACATCGATTTACGACCTGATGGACACCGGCGTGCAAGTCGGCCAAACCATCTACCTCAGCCCGATGCTCAGCGACGACCCCGCCAGCGTCCGCAGCTGCCTGCCGGACCTCTGGAACAAAACCATGTTGACCGATGACACCCAAACGCTGGGCCGCATCAACGTGCTCACCGCCTCGCCCATCGTGCTGGCGACGCTGCCGGGCCTGACCGAGGACATGATCACCGCCATTACCGGCGCCCGACCCGATTTTACGGCCACCGATCAAACCAACCCGATTTTCCAAACGCCCACCTGGCTGGTCACCGAGGCCGGCCTGACGCCGACGACCTTGAAACTGCTCGACAAGTACATCACCTGCCCTCGCAGGTTTACCGCTTTCAGTCGGTCGGCTTCTTTGAAGGCGGCGGACCGGTGGTCCGCGTCGAAGCCGTGGTGGACGTGAATTTTACCCCCGATGGCCCCAAGCCGCGCATCCTTTATTATCGCGACATCACGGGCGAATTGGGCAAGGGCTACGATCCGTTGGTGCTTAAGTAAGCCACCGACGAGCGGTGGGGCTCGTCCCCGCCGAGATCTGAAGATTTGCCCCCTCCCCCCTTGCAAGGTAGGGTTGGGGTGGGCCGAATATCGATGTTTTTTGACCCCGCCTGCCCACGCTCCCCGCACCAGGGCGGAGAATGAACCAAGGCGCCTGGGCTGCTCAACTGGAGATTGCAACTTGCCACGCCTACTTGCTCTCGACTGGGACAATCGTGAATTTCATCTGGTCTCGGCCAACGTCCACCGCGGCAAGGTGCACATCGACCGTGCCGTCAGCTGGCAGGTGGAGGAGCCCTTCGTCGTCACCAAGGCCGAGGAATTCGGCCAGCGTCTGAAGGACGAAATGGCCAAGGCCGGCATCGCCGCCGCGCCGCTCATCGTCTGCCTGGGCCGTGACAAGGTTGTCGTCAAGGAGGTCCGCTACCCCCAGGTCGGGGCGGACGTCGAGGCGTCCATCGTCCGCAATCAGATTACCAAGGACCTGACCGAGTCCCCCGATGAAGTGGTGCTCGACTATGCGCCGCTGCCGGAGCCGGCCCGCAATGGCGAACGCCGGGCGCTGTCGCTGGTGGTCCGCAAGGCAACCATCCAGGCTCTGGGCACCGTGGCCCGGGTGGCGGGGCTGCGTTTGGCCTCGGTTTCAGCCAGGCCCTATGGCGCCGCCGCTTGCTACAAGCACCTGGCCGGTACCACCCCGCAAGTGCCGGCGCCCCCCAGTCCCGACGCCGTCGTCGCGGTGCTCACGGTCACCCAGCACTGGGCCGAGTTTTCCGTGGTCCGCGGCCAGAACCTGTTGTTCGCCCGGCCCATGGTGGCCGGTGAAGGCCTCCTGGGCGAGGTCCGCCGCAATTTGGCTGCCTATGCCGGCCAGCCCCAGCTTAGCTTTCCGCGCGACGCCGTCCAGGCACTCTATGTGTGCGGCAACGGCGAAAACGCTGTGCTCCGCGAAAAACTCCAGGAGACGCTCGGCATCGCCGTCCACGGACTCGATCCTTTCGTCACGCAGGAGCGCGTCACCGTCGATGCCGCCAACCGGGCCGGGTTCACCGGCGCCGTCGGCCTCTTGCAACTGTGGGCCGTGGACCAGACCACGCCGGTCAATTTCGTCAAGCCGCGCGAGAACATCGTAACCACCAGCCCCGCCAAGAAACGCGCGCTCGCTTACAGCGCCCTGGGCGTGTTCGTCATGATTTTCGTGGTCCTGGGGGCCATCTGGATCGTCAACCAAAACTTGGGCGAGGCGGCCGAATTGAGAGACCGGTTGGACGACAAGAAGAAACAGCTCACCGCGATGGACGCCGACCGCAAATACCTGGAAGGGCTGGAATACTGGACCGACGCCAACATTCCCTGGCTCGACGAAATTTACGACTTGGCCGTGCGCGTGCCCCTGGAAGACGGCTTCAAGGTCACCAGGCTCGAAATGACCAGCACGGTTCCCGTGGCCCCCAAGGGCAAGGACAAGGACAAGGCCGCCCCCAAAGCCAAGGGCAAGGGCAAGGACCTCGACCGCGATGGCCTGCGCTTCACCTCGACCGTCAAGATTGTCGGCATGGTCAAGAAAGTCCCCGACAAGCTCGAAAAGGTGCAAAAACTCATGGATTTGATCAACCAGGACAAATACTGCTATTGCACCAAGATCAACGAGAAAACAGTCGGCACCGATCAGATGGAGTTCACCCTCAAGGTGGACATCGCCCATCGCCCCATGAACCAATACAAGAGTCGCTTGGTCCTCATCGGCCAGGCAGCAGGCAAATAATCCCCCCGCCCCACCAGCGGTCAACTATTTGAGGAAGCATCTGTCATGACGCAACGTGAACGTACTATGGCCACCGTCGTCGGCGGACTTGTAGTCGTCGGCATCGGCGTGTTTGGGGTGGCGTGGTTTATCAAGGCCTTTGCCTCCGCCCAGGAGGAAAGGGACAACCTCAAGGCCCAGATCGAAGCGGCCGACGAAGAAATCACCCGCGTGGTCAAGGCCAAGCAGAGGCTCGAACATTGGCGGCGGCTCAGCCTGCCCGCCAATCTCAGCGTCGCCCGTAGCGAGTACCGCAAGGAGCTGGAAAAACTGATTCGTGACACCGGCCTGACCTGGGAGACCTTCGGCGAGGCCCAGCAAGACTCCAAGTCCTCCGTAATCCATCCCACCAAGCCCGGCAAGGTGCCCGTTTACACCGGCATCAATTACTCGGTCCGGCTCAAGGCCCCCTTGGAGAAACTGGTGGAACTCCTCCAGTCCTTCCAGAGAATGCCGCGCATGCAGCGCATCAAGAAGCTGTCCATCGAACGCCCGTCCTCCACCCGCGACGGCACGATGCTCACGGCCACCATCGATTTCGAGGGCCTCGTCATTCTCGATGCCGACCTCAAGAGAAACATCGTCATCGAAAAGAAATTCATGGTGCCCGACATGGTCGCCGCCTTCCACAAAGTCCCCTTTGGCGTCGGCGGCTACGCCTGGTATCTGTCGCCCCAGGGGCCCTATGTGCCGTCGGTCAATCCGCCCCTGGCGGAGCGAAAATATGACGACATTAGATGGCGGAATTTCTTTATTGGACCGAGCACGCCGCCTATTACCGACAAGGGACCCAAGATCCCTGGTGGTACTGGCATTCCTCAAAATTTCGGTCCCATCCCGTCGGATGAAACCATCAACATGATGCGTTTCTCCCGCTTCGTGAGTCTGGTCACCGATGAGCACGGCAAGCCCGAGGCCAAGGTGTGGGACATGTACAACAACCAAACCCAGCGGCTCGGCTCCGGGGTAAAGAAGTTTGGCATGGTGCAAACCGGCCAGTTCGCCAAGATCATTCAGGGCTCGGTCCACAAAATTGACGGCAGCGAAATCATTTACCGCATCAATTTGAATGCCGAGGACGCACCCGGCATCGGCACCGCCAACAAATGGTGGCGCTACCCCGACCGGCCGCAATACTACACCCTGCACGCCGACGATCTGGCCACTCTGGTCTCCTCGGGCAAGGCCAAGGCCGCGGACAAGGCCAACCTTTACCTGGTTCCCCAAATTTATTGGGACCACCTGGTCAAGCGCGATAGGCCTGAAATCGAAGTTTCACAGAACGGCAAGGCGTTCCGTTATTTCGCCGATCCGTCCCTGAAGGGCGAAGTGGTCGACAGTGACCGCGAGGTCCGCATTGTCCGTCTGACCGGCTCGCCGCCGTCCACGCCGCTGACGCCGTCCATCTCCGCCGAGCGCGTCTATCCAAAAAAGATGGAGATCTACCACGTTGCGACCAAGCACTTTAACGACATGGTGGCCGCTTCCAGTGCCGGCGCCGGCGCCGCCAAGGGCGGCGGTAAAGGCGGCGGCAAGCAAAAGGGCGCGGGGGCCGTGAACCAGCTCAAAAAGGAAGACATCGAGCGCACCTACTGCGTCCAAACCTGGTACTGGGACATGCTGGCCAAGCACAGAATCCTCGTGCCCGACTCGTTCCGCAACGAGTTCAGCTTTTACAAAGGCACTATCTGCGGCGACATCATATCGCGCACCGACGACCTGGTCGTGTTCCGCGTTTATGAAAAATACTCCCACTGTCCGGCCGATCCGGACCGCAAAACGGAAGAGCGCTGGCACGAAGGCTACTGCGTGCTCAAGCTCGACCAGTTCGTGCAAGAGTCCTTGCATGAGCCGCTGCCCGAGGCAAGGCGGGTAGCGCTCAAGTTGCCAAAATAGTCATCAAGGGTGGCACGCCCTGAAAGGGCGTGAAGAGCCTACGCAGGACAAGCGCCGCTCACGCCCTTTCAGGGCGTGCCACCTGCCGATGACCGAGTTTATCTATTTTGCCTTTGTGCTGGCGTGGCGTCCGCCAGGAGGGTAGAATAACCGCTGTAACCGGAGTTTTCCCACCTACCCCCATTCGCCCACTTGGGGTTAAAATCGATTCAATAGGGAAAGACGGCAAGGACAGCAAATTTCCCTCAACAAGCTCTGCCGTTTGTGCCGAATATCCCGGAAGCAAGGGTACTATTATTGGACACAACGTCACGGCGTTTCCCGGCGAGGGTCATATGAAGAGTTCCGCGCAGTTGCTGAAATCAAGGGTACCTGGACACAACCTCAACAGCTTTGGGCAAGGTGCGAACATGTTACCAATTCGACGCTGCCTGGCGTGCGGCATTCTCCTGGCGCTGGCTGCCGTGCTGACCTTCAGCACGGTCCACGCCCAGACGCCTGGCGATCCCAAGGGCATGGATCCCAGGGCCCTTGATCCCAAGGGCATGGACCCCAAGCCCGGCGAGACCAAGGGCATGGTCCAGGATCCCAAGGACAAGAAACCCGCGGAAAAGGCCAAGGAAGCCGAAAAGCAAAAGGAAACTCCCAAAGTGGAGGATCCCGCTGACAAAAAATACTCCATGCAGTTCGCCCAGCAGCCGTGGGCGCAGGTCATGGATTGGTTGAAGGACATCACCGGCTTGCCAATCATTACAACCCAGTTTCCAACGGGCACGCTGAAGTTCGCGCCGCCGGTCGATCCAGTTACCAAAAAGCCCAAGGAATACACCATTCCGGAAATCATTGACGTTCTCAACGAAGCCCTCCTCCAGCAGAAATACCTCATCATCCGCCGCGAGGCGTCGATCATGGTTTGGCCGGCCGACGAGCCATTGCCGCTCGAACTGGTCAAGCATGTCCAGGTCGACGACGTTTATTCCAAGCTCGCCAAAACAGAATTCGTGCGGATCAATTATCAATTGAGAAGCATGCAATCCGACATCTTCGCTCCTAGCGTCAAGAAGATGATGGGACCCTTCGGCCAGGTCATTCCCCTGGAAGAAGCCAACCAGCTCATCTTGATCGAGAGCGTCGGCAATCTGCGTGAGATCGTCAGGACCATCAACAAGATCGAAAAAGACAATGAGGACCAGGCTGGCTCGTATACCTACGTATGCAAGTATTGCCGGGCCGCGATTGCGGCTGAGAAACTCAAAGACATCCTCGGCGATCCGGACAAGAGCGGCAGCGCTGGCACCAATCCCAAGGGTGGCGGTGCAGGCGGCGGTCAGGCCGCAGCCATTCAAGCCGGCATTCAGCCGCAACCGGCCGCCAAAGGCAACAGGGCGATCAAGCCTCATACTATTGGTTACGACGACGCCACCAATCTAGTGTTTGTCACCGGCCCGCCCGACAAGGTCAACTTGGCCAAGCAAGTTCTCGCCAAGCTGGACGTGCCCATGCCTCCGGGAGCGGATGTGCGTCCCCAAGGGCCGCCGACGCTGAAGACTTATCTGGTGCCGGCCGGCAATGCCGAATCCACGGCGAAGATGCTGCAGGACATCTATAAATCCTCCTCTTCGATGCGCATCAATGCGGTCGGGACCACGCAAATCATGGTCTATGCCCCCGTGGCCGACCAGATGGAGATTGCGGCCCATATCGCCCGGGCCATTCCGCAGTCGGATGTCACCTTCGTGTATCCCTTGGCGGATTCCGAAGCCAACAAGATCGCCGACTTCGTCCTGGATCGGATCAGCGGCGTGCCTGGCGCCCCGATGGTCAAGTCCGACATGTCCAGAAATACGATCATCATCATCGGCTCGCATGAGCAGGTCGAGATGGTCAAGCAAATGATCGCGGGCCTTACCGGCGAAGGGATTCCGGGGACGAAGGGTCCGAACGATAAGGCAACAGGCAACACACGGACCATTGTGCTCGACAAGGGCGGCGCGGCCACCCTGGCCACGGCCATTCAAAATGCATGGAAAAAGATTGATCCGAAAACGCCTTTGGAAATTAACAACATTTTCGAACTCAGCACGGGCAAGGACGAGAAAGCGAAAGGCGGCGACAAGCTTAACCTCAAGGATGTCAAGAAAGCCGTCAATTGGGATACGTTGTCGCCTGAGGATAAGAAGTTCATTGAGGATTTCTACAACAAGTCCTCCAAGGAAGAGAAAAAATCCGACCCCAAGGAACCGGGCAAGGAAGCAAAAGCTATCGAGCGGATTTCGGACCGCTACGTCCTAGTGTCCGAGCCAGTCGAGCCTCAAACCCCACAACCGCCTACGGGCGACAAAGGCAAAACGACACCCGCGCAGAAGAAAGATGGCATTACCATCACCACGATGGGCAACAAGCTGGTGGTTACCAGTGACAACCCCGAAGCATTGGCCAAGATGTCGGAGTTGATCCGCATGTTGACAACCAATCCCATGAGTCCCGCCGACTTCGAGATCATTGCTCTCAAGACGGCTAGCGCTGCCCAGGCGGCGTCGATCCTGGACCAGGTCTTTAATGGTCCGACCGGCGGTGGCGGCGGTGGTGGCAAAGGCGGTGCGGCCCCCGGCGGCAAGGGCGGCAAGGGCGGCGCCGCAGGTGGCCAAGACCCACTTGCGGCCTTCTTGGGTCAAATCGGCGGCAACCCCGGTGCTGTCGCGGGTGTCACGGGAGTCGGCGGCACCGGCGGCAAGCGCGTCGAGCGCATCCGCGTCGTGGCCGACTCGGCCACCAACAAGCTCTTGGTCTGGGCCAGCCCGCTCGATTTCTTGATCATTCAAGAT
>DASRAT010000312.1:0-3334 GCA_035638015.1 Gemmataceae bacterium
CCACTCCTCACCGCAAGCTCACCGGATGTCTTCAAGGTGATGGCGATGCATCGACCTCCCGTTTTCCTGGGCATCTTCTTTCCTTTGTTGGCCGTGGCGTTGGTTTGGTTTCACTGTGGGACTGACCACCAGGCCAAAGCCCATAGCCAGCCGGCTGGCGCTAGCAAACAGTCCGTCAGCTTCATCAAAGATGTGGCGCCGATCTTCAAGGACAACTGCTTCGCTTGCCATGACGCCAAAAAGAAAAAGGGTAAGCTCGACCTCACCACTTTCGAGAACCTTCGTAAGGGCGGCAGCCATGACGATCCCATCGAGACCGGCAAACCTGGCGAAAGCACGTTGATGGACCGGCTTACCCAGACCGACAGCGGCCGCATGCCGCCCAAGGAAGCGGGACCTGGTTTGCCCAAAGCCAAGATTGATGTCATCGGCCAGTGGATCAAGGAAGGCGCCAAGCTCGATGCGGGCCTCGATCCCAAGGCCGACCTGGTTCGCGAATTGCGTATCCGCTGGCAACCGCCAGGTCCGCCGGCGGTTTACAAGTTCCCGGTTGCCGTCACAGCCCTTTGTTTCACTCCGGACCATAAAGCACTCGTCGTCGGTGGCCATCACGAATTGACCGCGTGGGACATCGGCACGGGAAAACTGATCTGCCGCATGAGGACTCGCGCCGAGCGGGCTTATGCGCTGGCATTTGCGCCTGACGGCAAACTGATCGTGGCCGGCGGCAGACCCGGACAGGAAGGCGATGTCCGCATTTACAAACTGGACGCCAAGAAGGAATTCATCATGGACGTGGGTCTGTACGACGGCGTTAACGAAAAGAAGACCTTGCTCGGCCAATTGCTGGACTGCGATGATTCGGTGCTCGCTCTTGCTCTCAGCGCGAACGGTAAATACCTTGCGGCCGCCGGTTGTGACCGCCTGATTCGCGTTTGGGATGTTTCCGCGGGGGTGACCGCGGCCAAATTACAGCAGAGCATCGCCAACCACGCCGATTGGGTCAATGGGCTGGCATTCTCGCCTGACGGCAAATACCTGCTCAGCGCCAGCCGCGACAACACGGCCAAGATCTGGGACCTGGCTGCCAAGGCCTCGGTTGCCAGTTTCCCCGGTCATCAAAGCCCGGTTCACGGCGTTGCCATGAGCGTGGACGGCGCCAGTGCCATGTCGGTCGGCGAGGATGGCGCACTCCGCATCTGGCAAACGACGGACAAGGACAAAAAACTCGGCCAGCAGCTCAAGGTCGGCAAGGGCGGCCATACCAAAGCAGCATTCCGGTTGGTGGTTCAGAGCAACGCGAAAAAACCTTTGGGGGCGACGTGCAGTGCAGACGGCACCGTCAAACTATGGGACCTAAGTGCCGGCGCGGCAACACGCACGCTTACTGGGCTGACCGATTTTGTTTATGCCGTGGCCTTTAGTTCTGATGGGACCTTGGTGGCCGCAGGCGGATGGAACGGCGAGGTGCGGATTTGGGAAGTGGCAAGTGGGCAGTTGGTGAAGGGATTCAATGCTTCGCCGGGATTGATCGTGCAGCCCAAAGGTCGGTTCATGCCAATGCTGAAAAATCCATGACACGCAGGGTTAATTGGGGTATGCTATCCACACACTAACACGAACCAAGGCGTTAATCCCCATGCCATTCCTGTCGGCAAAAAGATTGAGCGCTTTTCTCGCCGTTGCCTGGCTGTGGTCCGCGTTGCCCGCAGCCATCCAGGCCGACGAACCCGTCAGCTTTCGCAACGACGTCATGGCTGTCCTATCCCGCGCCGGCTGCAACGCCGGTACTTGCCACGGCAACCTCAATGGCCGAGGCGGTTTCAAGCTCTCGCTTCGTGGCCAAGATCCGGACCTCGATTTCCAGACGCTGACCCGTGGCATGTTGGCGCGGCGACTCAATCCACAGCAGCCCGAAGCCAGCCTCGTGCTAATCAAGGCGACAAGCGCGGTACCGCACGAAGGCGGCCTGCGTTTTCCCGTCAAGAGCGATGCCTATCGCATCCTTCACGATTGGATTGCTGGCGGCTTGCAACCCGATAAAGCGGGCAGTCCCAAATTGGTCAAGCTGATCGTGGCCAACCCGGAACGGATACTGGTGCAGCCAGAGGTTGAGACGGCCATCAAGGTCCAGGCCGTGTTTTCCGATGGCAACAAACGTGATGTCACCGGGCTGGCATGCTTCGAATCCACCAACCCCGCCATTGACGTTTCCGAAGACGGCGTCATCCGCTCCAAGGCGCCGGGCGAGACCACCGTCCTCGTTCGCTATCTTCATCTGCAAACCGCGGTCGGGTTGTCCTTTATTCCCGCGCGGCCTGGCTTTGCCTGGGCGTCGCCCAAGCCGGCCAACTTTGTCGATGAGCATATCTTCGCGCGTCTGAAAAAGCTGCGCATGAATCCGTCGGAACTGTCCACCGATACGGTCTTTTTGCGGCGCGCCTATCTCGATTTGATCGGCCTGCCGCCCACCGCCGCCGACGTCAGGCAATTCTTGGCTGACAAACGTCCGGACAAACGGGCCAAGATCATCGACGAGTTGCTCGCCCGGCCGGAGTACGCCGACAAGTGGGCGCAGGTGTGGTCCGATTTGCTGCGCAATGAGGAAAAACAGCTCGACAAAAAGGGTGTGCAGGTTTTTTACGAATGGATTCGCAACAGCATCGCAGCCAACAAACCGCTTAACACATTTGCCGGCGAATTGATCGCCGCCCGCGGCAGCACCTATACCGAACCGCCCGCCAATTTTTACCGCGCCCTGCGTGAGCCGGACATCCGCGCTGAGGCTGTGGCTCAGGTGTTTCTCGGCATCCGCGTGCAATGCGCCAAATGCCACAACCATCCCTTCGACCATTGGACGCAGCAGGACTACCATCGTTTTGCCGCCGTATTTGCCCAGGTGCAGTACAAGATCGTGGACAACAAGCGCAAAGACAAACTTGACGCCCACGAATTCGTCGGCGAGCAAATCGTGTTGATGGACAAGGCTGGCGAACACAAGGATCCTGTGACCAAGAAGCCGCTGCAGCCGCGGTTTTTGGGGGCCGACGATGTTGGTCCGAAACCGGAATCGGATCGGCTTCTCCTCCTGGCGGCCTGGGTCGCCGACCCCGCCAATCCGTACCTCGCACGCACACAAGTCAACCGCATTTGGTATCAGTTGATGGGCCGCGGCATCGTGGACCCTGACGATGACTTCCGCATTTCCAATCCGCCCGTGAATCCAGAACTGCTGGACGCGCTCACAGCAGATTTTGTGTTCCACAAATTCGATGCGAAACACCTGATCCGAACGATCATGAACTCCAAGGTTTATCAGTTGGCGGCACGTCCC
>DASRAT010000313.1:0-12747 GCA_035638015.1 Gemmataceae bacterium
GACGTGGAACCTCGTGAGGCCGAATGATAATTCATCGTCGCGTTCTGTGAACGGCAAGTGGCTCAAAAGCACGGTCATGGCACAGCGGCAATTGGTTGTAGCTTACTGATCTTTGTGAATGTCTTTTATCGGCTCAATCTCCTCAGTTTCCCAAGGAGCGATGTGGTGAGGCCGGATTACACCAAGATAATACTCATCGTCGGGAATCCCCAACTGGACCACTTTCCGGATTAGTGGGACATTATCCGGGGCGGTCGCCAAACGCTCATTGCCGCGATAGCAGACCCAATGTCCGCGCAGCTTTTTCTGCGCCAGCAGATGCGGGAGGTCTCGCCAGAATGCTTGTTGGGAGCGCAATATGCCAGCAGGGACCGCTTCCATTGGCTCGGCGATGGCAGGCCTCGCCGTGGGCTCCATGAGGGATCGGACGCGCTCATACTCTTGATAGGCTACCAGCACATAGCGCTCGTTGGTGCCGGGATCAACCACGTCGACCGGTTTGCCCTGTTCGGCCCGCAAAGCTTGGTGTTGTTCGTCGGTGAGAACAATGGTCATTTTGAATCCTCCTGCGTGGCAGTTTGCCATTATGCCAGCGCACGGGCAGGGCGGTCAATTCCATCAGCGAGCTGGTAATTGCCTTGCTTTACGGCTTCCGCAAATCAATGCAAAGCGCATTGGCTTGATCACGCAAATACAATCGCCCATTGGCCAGCACGGGCGCCGCCCAAGCCTTGGGGACCAGCAATTTGGGCATTTCGCCCTTCTGAACATTTCCTTTGGGATCCATTTTCAGCAACTTCAGCGATCCTTTCTCGCCCCAGCACAACATGTGGCCGTCCACGGCCAACAGCCATTGCCGTTGATCCAGGCGTTCATCCCATTTGACCTGGCCGGTCTTCAGGTCCACGCATTTCAACATCCAGGCGCTGAGGTCGCCGTGGCAGCCGTAGGCGTGGCCGTCCACGATCATGGCATTGGAGTACAGCGTAAGCAGGCCGTTTTTGTTCTTCCATTTCTCCTTGACGGTCCACGTGCCGCCCTGATTGGAAATGTCAAGGACGCCGCAGCCGGCATTGTAGGCCGCCGAGAACCAGAGCTGGTTGTCAAACCAAAGGGGGGTGCTGCAAATGGTGTATGCCTTGTCGCCGATCACATAGCGCCAAAGGATTTTGCCTGTAGTGGGTTCGATGCCCAGGACCGAACTGGCCGTCGGCACGATTAATTGGCGTTGCCCGGCGACGGTGATGGCCTGCGGTGAGCCGTAGCACATCGGATCGCTGCCGGCCGCCCAGGCCAGTTTGCCCGTGTTTTTGTAAAAGGCAGCCACGGAGTTGTCCTTGTCGCCGCCGGGTTGAACGATGACGAGATCGCCTTCGATCAACGGCGAAAGGGCCACGCCCCAATAAAACTGCTCCCCTACGCGGTTTTTGGCGCCGGTGTCGTTGAACACATTGGCCGTCCAAAGGCGTTCTCCGTTAGCCGCGGCCAGGCATACGAACTCGCCCATCGGCATCAGACAATAGAGCTTGCCATCGTGATAGGTTGGCGTGGCCCGGGGGCCGGCGCCCTGTTTTTGCTTGTCGATGTAGTTCGGGGCGACATCGTGCGACCAAACTTCCTTGCCCGTTTTGGCATCGAGGCAGAGCACAATGAGCTTGTCACCGCGTTTGGTCATGGTGTAAGCGCGTTCGCCAACCACGGCGAAGGAGGAAAAACCTTCGCCCAGCGGTATCTTCCAGAGGACCTTGGGCGGTGTCTGTTTCCAGTCGGTGTTGATGTTTTTTTCAGGCGAGGTGCCGTCACGGCGGGGCCCAAGGAAATGCGGCCACCAAGGCGTGTCATCCGCGGCGGCAGGCGCACAGGGAAAGACAGTGAATAAGAGGCCAAGGAGGATTTTTTTCACCACGGGTATGGTCCATTAAAAAGAGAATCACGAAAGCACGAAAAAACGAAAGCACGAAAAAATGATAGCAAAAAGGAAAGCCCTCCTTCTTCGTGCTTTCGTTTTTTCGTGCTTTCGTGATTCGATTTTATGGCTTCAGCACGTCATTGCCCATCGCGAACCTTGACATCGCGTCATGCGTCAATTAGCTTCAACGGGCGTCTTTCATGAGGCTCCCCATGTGGCAAAGCGGCCAACGCGTCCTGGCCACCCGGCTTGAGGACAACTACTGGTATCCCGGCAGCGTCCACCGCGTGGATGAGCAGCGCTGCTTCGTCCTCTTCGACGACGGCGCCGAGCATTGGATCCCCGACGATCAAATCGTGCCCTTGGAGATCGGCGCCGGCGACCGCCTTTTCGTGCGTCTGCCTGGCGGATCGAGCTACACCCCTTGCCGTGTCCTTCGTCGGGACGGTGAAAAGCTGAGCATTCAGTTCGACGACGGCGCCGACGAGCAAACCTCCATCGGCATGGTGCGTGTCGATCCCACCGAGTGGAAAGATCCTGGCGGCGCCGAGCCAGACACCGGTTGGATTGTCGGCGACCGCGTGCTCGGCAAGTGGTCACATGACAGGTACTGGTACCCTGGCACCATCCAGGTCATCGAAAACGGCAAGTTACACGTCTATTTTGACGACGGCGATCATGAATGGATGACACCCGACCGCGTCACGGCCATCGATTTACAAGCGGGCCAGCGTGTCTTCGGCCGCTGGCAACGCGGACCGGCGTATTACCCTGGCCGCATCACACGCCGCGATGGCGACCGCATTCATGTTCGCTATGAAGACGGCCAGGAGGAAAGCACGACCATCGGCTTTGTCCGCGTCAGCCGGGGTCCCAATTACAATCCTTGGAAAGTCGGCCAGCGCGTCCTGGCCCATTGGTCATTTGAGCCGTTTTTTTATCCCGCCGTGGTCCAGGCCATCGAGGACGACGTGGTGCATGTCCATTATGACGATGGCCAGCAAGCCCATCTGGCTCAAGACGCCGTTTTACCGCTCAAGCTCAAGGTGGGCGACCACGTTTATTGCAAGCGTGACGGCGATCAGCTGTACTTTCCCGCGGTCATCGAACGCAAGGACGGCGATCGGCTTTTCCTGCGTTATGACGACGGCCCCACCGAATGGTCGCAGGTCCAACACCTGCGCGTGTTGCCTCAGGAACTGCCCGGTTTGTTCCAATAGGATTTTTTCCAATAGAGTTTTCGCGCCGGTTGCCGGCGCGCGTACAATGCATTTGTTTGTATGTGCTAACCACTCAGGAACCGCGTGCCCACCAAGTCGGGGCATCACGATACAAGTTCGATCCGCGCCCGTCGGTTTGTTGCCGATTCAACGGATCTTGGAGAGAGGAGTTCGACAATGTGGAAATCTGGACAACGCGTCTTTGGCCAAAAAGGCAACGACCAGGTGTGGTACACCGGCACCGTTCGGCACATCGACGGCGAGCGCTGCTATGTGATTTTTGACGACGGCGACGACGGTTTCGTGGCATCGGCCAATCTCAAACCTTTGGAACTGCACCCTGACGACACGGTTTTCGCCCGTTTGCCGATGGACGGCGAATACAAACCAGCCAAGGTGGTCGCGTGGGACGACGAAAAGGTCCGCGTCAAATGGCCCAGCGGCGATGAGGATTGGACATCTTTTGGAATGATTCGGTTGCAACCCGAAAGCAAGAAAAAGGTCGCCGTCCGCGGCAACGTCTATGCCGAAGGCGACCGCGTGTTCGCTTGCTGGCACGACCTGTTCTGGTATCCCGGCGTCGTCGTGGCAACCGAGGCCGACCAGTATCACATTCTCTTCGATGACGGCCAACAAGCCCCAACCACGGCCGATCGCATCAAACCGCTTGAGTTTGACGTCGGTGACCGTATTTTTTGCCGGTGGAAAGGCGGACCGGAGTATTTCCCCGGTGAAATCACCGAACGCCGTGGCGAAGTCATTCACGTCAACTACGACGACGGCGACGACGAGACGACCTCTATTCGCCTGGTCCGTCTCCAACGCGACGAATGGTTTCCGCCGAGCGAACAGATTAACTTCAGCGCCGGCGACCGCGTCCTGGGATGCTGGCTGGATGCTCACTGGTATCCGGGCGTGGTGCTGTCGGTGGACGGGAAGCGGCTGCATGTCTTGTTCGACGACGGCGATCAGGGCCTGCTAACCCCCGACAAAGTGCGGGATCTGGACATCAAGGTCGGCGACCGCGTCCATTGCCGTTACAAAGGCGGCGCCACCTACCACCCCGGCGACATCACCAGCAAGCAAGGCGAGGTGATCCACATCCAATACGACGACGGCAGCGAGGAAACGACTTCCATTCGACTGGTTCGCATTGCCAGTGACAGCAGTGCCGATCTGCGCTCGACGTAAGCCACCGGCGGTTCACCTTGTCACCATTACAAGTCCCGCTATATTGAGAGCTTTGAGCATAATCGACGAGCCGCCGGGCTTGCCCCGGCGGGGATAAACCCCGCCGCTCGTCGCTTTTAATGGAAACTCTCAACATAGCGGGACGTTGTTATGGGCAGTCAATGTGCAGTCTGCGGCAAGAAACCGTCAAAGGGCAACCAAATCGCCCGCCGCGGCAAGGCTAAATACTTGGGCGGCGTCGGTCAAAAGATCACCGGCATCAGCAAACGCACCTTTCGGCCGAATTTGCAATCGATGCAGATTTCCGGGCCTCATGGGGACGTGAAGCGCGCCACTGTTTGCGTCCAATGTATCCGCAGCGGTCGCGTGATGCGGCCAGTCAAGCGCAAGCCGTTTCAGATGCCGAACATGTAACCGTTTAGCCGTGTCCTATGGCCATCACGCTCGACGACGCTCGCTGGATCGCCCACCTATCCCGGCTGGAATTGAGCGAAGCCGAGTTGGCAACCATGGCCCGCCAACTCAGCGGCATCCTCGACTACATTCAACAATTGCAACAAGTCAACACCGACGCTGTTGAGCCGTTGGCTCATCCGTTGCCGATTCAAAATGTGTTTCGGGCTGACGAACCGGCGCCGTCATTGACGGTCGATGAGGCATTGGCCAACGCTCCGAAACGCATTGGGCCGTTTTACGGCGTGCCCGCGGTTTTTGATTGAGGCGCCAATCGGCAAGGTCTCAGCATTGAATTGGCTTCCATGAACATGTGCGTGCGGGAGCATCTGGTATCATGGCTCATACACCGGGGCGAGGCCACAGAAGGAAATCCGACCCGCACAAGAAACGCCGCCAGCAGCGAAGCGTTGCCAGAAAAAAGGCCGAAGCAGACAGGCGATACGAGGAAGCACTACGGGCTTGGGCTCAAATGTCGGAGGATGCACGTAAAATGCGTCCAGAACTCGATCCTGACCCGCTCAAGCCGAGTTGGAGGCAAGTGCCATGATTACCAAGCAACGCAAACCGCCCACCACCCAACGGGCCTTTGGCAATGTTTGGATCGAACTCGACTATCTATGCCAAAAAGCCCGCTACTGGTTGTATTCAAGAAGTCAAAAAGTCAAAGCTGAGCGGTACGCTGACCGGCTAGAACGCGTGCTTTCTGACTTGCCCGAGAGCGACATGGCCATTCTCCGCGAGGAAGGGCTGGCGTTGCTGCACGAAATCCGCGGCGACATTGACAAAGCCATTTCGCATCGCAAACGAGAAATCCAGCTCATGGAAAGACTCCACGTGGAGGCATGCACAAAGCAATATACTGAAAACACAAGGGCGTACATGCTTCGCGATCGTGACGTTGACGCGCTGGAGGAGCGACGGGCGATTTTGGAAACACTCAAAAAAGCAAAGGCTGATTTGCCTGGGCGGCACATCCTCAATGGCCGTGGCACACGTTGAATCTGACACGCATTTGAGCAGGGAATGTTGGCCATGTCCTTGATAGAAGGCACCGCAACCGAGTTGCTTGACTTGCTCAACAAAGGCGAAGTCACCTCCGAGCATTTGACTGGCCAATTCGTCCAATTAATTCGCGAGCGCGACGGCCGGATCAAGGCTTTTCTTCATGTCGATGAAGCCAACGCCATGGAGCAGGCCCGCGCAATCGATCAAAAACGCCGCGGCGGCCAAGCCCTGGGTTTACTTGCCGGCTTACCCGTGGCGCTCAAGGATGTGCTTTGCGTCCGCGGCCAACCGACGACTTGCGGCAGTAAAATCCTTCAGGATTTCGTGCCGCCTTACGACGCCCATGTTGTTACGCGGCTCAAGCAAGCCGACGCGGTACTGCTGGGCAAGACCAATTGCGATGAGTTCGCAATGGGCTCCTCCACGGAGAATAGCGCTTACCAGGTCACCTGCAATCCCTGGGATTTGGAGCGCATCCCTGGCGGTTCCAGCGGCGGCTCTGCGGCGGCCGTGGCAGCCTGTGAAGCGCCCTTATCGCTCGGCACTGACACTGGCGGCTCGATTCGGCAGCCCGCGAGTTTATGCGGAATTGTCGGCCTCAAGCCGACCTACGGCCGTGTCTCGCGTTATGGCCAGGTCGCTTATGCAAGTTCGCTCGATCAAATCGGCCCCTTCGCCCACGATGTGACCGATGCCGCGTTGCTCCTGGAAGTGATCGCCGGTCACGATCCGCGTGACAGCACCAGTGTCGATCAACCCGTGCCGCCCTATCGGCAAATGCTCAATCAACCCGCGAAACCGCTGACCATCGGCGTTGCCCGCGAGTATTTCGGCGCAGGCCTCGATGCCGAAGTGGAGCAATGCGTCCGCGACGCGCTAAAGGTCTTTCAGCACCAAGGCGTAACGATCAAGGAAATCTCGCTGCCGCATAGCCCCTACGCAGTGGCAGTCTATTACCTGGTGGCGACAGCCGAAGCGTCAAGTAATTTGGCCCGCTACGACGGCGTCCATTACGGCCACCGCGCCGCCAAGTACGACAACCTCATCCACATGTATTGCGCTAGCCGTGGCGAAGGCTTCGGATCGGAAGTAAAACGCCGCATCATGCTCGGCACGTACGCCCTGTCCAGCGGTTACAAGGACGCCTATTATCTTAAAGCGCTCAAAGTGCGGCGGCTCATCAAGGAAGACTTCGACAAAGCGTTCGCCGAATGTGATGTGATCGCCGGGCCAACCTCGCCAACGGCCGCATTCAAGATCGGCGAACGGACGCAAGATCCGCTGACGATGTATTTGTCTGACATTTACACGATTAGCTGCAATTTGGCGGGCTTGCCGGGGATTAGCGTGCCTTGCGGGTTCACCAAAGGCGGCTTGCCGATTGGTTTGCAGTTGTTGGGGCCGGCGTTTGCGGAGGAGAAACTGCTGCGGACGGCTCGCCAATATGAGGTCACAGCAAAATGGCATGCTGCCAGACCGCAACTTTGAAACTCCTTTGGTGTTTCACTTCATTGACAGTATGTTTCCTTCAAGCGACAATAATCTAAAGTCTCCCTCGCACATGGATTGCGCACCTAGATCGTCCAATAAGGAAAAACGAACATGGCCACCAACCCTGTTCCTGCCGCTCAGCCCCCGCAGCCCTATCCGCGCCGTTTTAGCTGGCCCATGCGCATATTCCTGACGGTCTTCGTGTTCAGCCTGACATTTCGCTGCTTCGCCCTGGTGTTGCCGATGTACGATTGGCGTACTCACTACGGCATTGACGAACTGCCTCCACCTTTGCCGCCCCTGCTGCCGCCTGCCAAGGCGGCCATGCGCGAGGCTATCAACAATGAGGAAGTAGTGGAAACCGCTAGCGTGGGCTCGGTGTTGTATTATTGCAAACCCTGGCAGGACAAAAACACACGAGATCGCTTGAAGTCCAATTGGGACGTCTTCAAGTTTGCCGCGGCCTGGCTGAATACGCGGCTGCGCTTTGTGGAGTGCTTGATCGGCGTCAGCGAACAGTGGGGAATGTATGCGCCCGTGGTCGCGGAAATGAAATACCACTCGCGCGTCCGGCTCTGTTACAGCGACGGCACCGACGTCGTCCTCTGGCAAAGCGCGGAACCGCGTGACTACACCCGCTTCGGCCATTGGTTTCAGGAGAGGGTCATCAATCACGAAGGCGAAGTCGTCAATGAGCTAACGCAGCGCCAGGGCTATTGCCACATGTTGGCCCACCGTTATGCACACAATTCCGCGGGCGCCAAATTGGAGAAGATCGTACTGCTCATGGTGGTGGTCAAGCTAGCGCCTCCGAAGTTGCCTGCCGGTCCGGTACTGGTAAACACGTTGCATCAGGTGAATATCGATCTGTGGCCGTCCGGCGCTGACGCCCTCGCCCACTATGAGGAAGTGAATGCGCTTACCGCCACGCCGCCTCGCATGCCCGGTACATTTCAATCTCGTCCAGATTCGGATGAGATTTATGATTTTTACACCTTCGAGGTGGAGAAAGGGAAACGCCCAGGCTAGCAGTTGTAGCACCGCGATTCATCATGAGCACCACTGCCGCCGCCCTGCCGCCCACTGATTGGTTTTGGGTCCGCTTTTGGCACAAGCCAGTGCGCGCGGAGCGGTTGGCTCTCATGCGCATCATGCTGACGACTGCACTATTGGCCGATCAATTAGTTCAATACGCACCCAATCTGGCCGAGTTCTTTGGCCCCGAGGGCGTCGCCTATGCCGGGTTGTGGGATGTGCGCCAGCTAAAAGAATGGCGGATCAGCTACGTTTTCTTTGGGACGGACAATCTTTTCGTCATATACTCGGCGTTCGCGCTGTGGGTCACCGTCACCATTTTGTTACTCGTCGGCTGGCAGACCCGCTGGATCAACGTCCTGTGCTGGCTGCTCACACGCTGTTTCCTCGAGCGCAATCCCAACATCATCTATGGCGCTGATGATGTATTGCAGGCCGCCATGTTTCTGTTGATCCTGACGCCGTCAGGTGCCGCGTGGTCGCTGGACGCCTGGCGCAAGCGCCGCCAAGGCTTACTCGAAGGTCCGGTGTGGGTTCCCCCCTGGTCCTTGCGGATCATTCAAATTCAACTTTGCCTCATCTATTGCACGTCAGGTTTGGCCAAACTCAAAGGTGCCGAATGGGGCGAAGGTTTCTGGACGACTTGGCCTGAGGGCATCACGTTGCCGTTGTTGTGGGAACGTCTCGGCCAATGGCTTCGCAATTCGCAAAGACAATGGCCAAAAGGAAGCTGGTGGGACGGTACTGCCATTCACTATGTGATCAACGACACCACCATGGCCCGCTGGGCTTATGCCCGATTCCCCATTCCGTTTTGGATCACCAGGATAATGACTTACACCACGGTTTGGTGGGAAGTGCTGTTTCCCCTGTTGGTCCTGAGCCGCTGGTCGCGGCCCTACGCCTTGGTCTTCGGCATCATGTTCCATGTGGGAGTGCTGATTACAGTGGATATTGGCTGGTTTGGCTATTACATGCTGAGTTTTTATGCCGTCTGGGTGCCAGATTCGTTTTGGCAGCGGTTCGACAAAAACCCGTCTGTGGCCCCGGCTGCGCCCGCCAGCCAACACGTCCAAACGGCGCCGAGGTAGCGATTTTCGAGGTTGGTGGTGTCCGATGGCAGTGTCTTGGACGGCCTGGGAAGGCCGTCCTACATTGTCTCATTTGCCAAGCCGTCTTTTCACGCGGCGGCCAAATGCCTATAATCTCCCCAAGCCATCGGGCTTTCCTTCCTTACTATCCGGAAAGGATGCAAACGTGAGTTGGCTGGCACCATTCCTCAATCTGATTTTGATTTTGCTTGGCCTCTTTTTGATCCTGCTGGTATTGATCCAGCGCGGCAAAGGCGGTGGCCTGGTCGGCGCTCTTAGCGGCGTCGGCGGTTCCAGTCCATTCGGCTCGCGCGCGGGCGACACCTTTACCAGGGTCACCATTTACGTCGCTTGCATTTGGCTGCTGCTCACCATGTTTCAGGTTCGCGTGATTCAAAGCAACGCCGGCCGGGAAAACGAAGGGCCGTTTGGCATGAAGCAGCGCTAACGCTGGGTTCCTTTTTCGCCGGCCGCACTCGCCGGTTCGCCTTTTGGAGAGGTTCGCGTGCTGTTAAGCATGACCGGCTACGGCGAGGCGCGCTATCAAAGCGACAATTTGAACGTCTCCCTCGAGTTGCGGGCGCTCAACAACCGTTACCTCAAAGTCTCCCTGCGAGCCGGCGATCCTTACCATCTCTTGGAACCCGAGTTCGAAAAGGTTATCCGCCGGGTTGTCCGGCGGGGCACGCTGCAGGTCCACTTGCGTGTAGAACGGCAAGCGGCGCCGCAAGATTTCAAAATCAATGTCATCGCACTGCGCAGCTACATCGAGCAAGTAAAGGCCGCCACCGATCAGCTTGGCGGCCAGGCACTCATGGGACAAATCCTGGCGCTGCCTGGCGTCGTCCCCGAGCCGGGGCAGACAACCTCGCGCCTGCACGATGACTGGCCGCTGCTAGAAAAAATCCTCAATCAAGGGCTCGATAAGCTGCAAACCATGCGGCAAGAAGAGGGTAAGGCGATGGCCCAGGAGTTGCTTCTCCATCGGGACACCATTGCCGCCCATTTGAACAGCATCCGTGCCCGAGGGCCACAGGTGACGGTGAACTTCCGCGATCGCTTGCTCGAACGTGTGCAAAAACTTCTGGGCGAACTGGATGTCAAAATCGACCGTAGTGATGTTATCAAGGAAGTCGCCATCTTCTCGGAGCGCAGCGACATTGCCGAGGAGGTCATGCGGCTGGGCAGCCATCTGGATCAATTTCAATTGATTTTGAAGGAGCCGGAAAGTCCGGGGCGGAAACTGGAGTTTTTGACGCAAGAAATGTTTCGCGAAACGAACACCATTGGATCCAAGGCCAGCGACGTAGAGATTTCCCGCGAAGTGGTCGAGATCAAGGCGACACTGGAGAAGATTCGCGAACTGGTTCAAAACGTGGAATGAAAGCGCAGCCGCTTGCGGCTTAGCAATACCATGTTGGCCCCCTTGTTCATCCTGTCCGGTCCCAGCGGCAGCGGCAAATCGACACTGCTGCGGCGGCTGCTCGCCGAGCCTGAGCCGCCGCTGAGGCTGTCGGTTTCCGCCACGACGCGGCAACCGCGCAACAAGGAGCAAGACGGCGTCCATTACCATTTTTGGACACGCGAGCGCTTTGAAGGGGCAGTCAAGGCCGACGCGTTTCTGGAATGGGCGGATGTATTCGGCAACTTTTACGGGACATTGCGGTCTGAGGTGGAGCCGTTTCGCCAGCAGGGGATCGGCGTTTTTCTCGATATCGACGTTCAAGGCGCGGCCCAGGTTCGGCAAAATTGTCCCGATGCCGTGACGATTTTTCTGCGTGCCTCATCGCTGGAGGTTTATGAGCAGCGACTGCGAGGACGCGGCACAGAGACCGAGGCCGCCATTCAGCGGCGACTTGACGGCGCCAGGCGCGAACTGGCGCGGGTAGGCGAGTATCAATATACTGTGATTAACGACGATCTGGACACTGCCGTGGCGGAGCTGCGAGCCATTGTCCGGCGTCATTTTGAAAGGAACAAAAATGCTGGATGAATTGAAAGAAGAAAACATTGTCGACAAGGTTGGCGGCCGTTTCAAGCTGTCGACGTTGATTCAAAAGCGCATGGTGGCGCTCAACACCGGCGCCCGGCCCCTGGTCGATATGAAAACGGTCGACAAGATGGCCATTGTGGTGCAGGAGATCTTGCAGGACAAGATTTACCTGGACAACTCGGGCAACGTGCAAGCCCGCGGTTCCCTCACCGGCGACGCCGCTCGCCGGGCCATGCTAACCGACGTCTCGGATGCGGGCGGAGCGTCCGACGATTGAAAGTAGTTGACAGTTGTCGGTTGGCAGCATGCTCGTGAATGCAATCATTTCCGCCAGCTTCGCACTGCCAACTGACAACTTCTCGGCGGATACCCATCATGGCGCAGCGCAGCCCGACTTACACCCCTGACGTCAGCGCCGACACCATTGACTACAAACCGCTGTCGCCGTTGGCCGTGGCCGGCATCCTGTGCGCGGCGCTCTATGCGGCGTTGATTCTCATCATTGCCGTGGCCGACTTTTTCAAGGGCGAGCCCTTCTTTTTGCCCAATGCGACGTTGTGGATCTGGCCCATCGCCTTGCCGCTTGGCGGAGGTGTGCTGTCCGCACTGGCGCTCTGGCAAATCCACAATTCTGAAGGCACGCGCGCCGGCGCCGGCCTGGCCAAGTGGGGCCTGGGCATCAGCCTGGTCGCGGTGCTGGGCTACTTCACTTACACGACCTTCACCGAGCTGGCCATTGTGCAGCAGGCCAATCACTTCCTGACCGAAAAGGACGAGCAAGCGGGTTTTTTTCCGAGGTTGCAAGGAAACGACATCGACTTGCACACCGCTTTTCTTTTCACGCTTGATGTGGCCGATCGCGGCGCATCCTTATCGACCAACGCCAAGGACCTGGAACGTCTCGATTTTCCCGTGGGAAACAATCCCAAGGGCAGGCTCACGCAATTCCTGGAAAATCCCCTGGTCAAACTTGTGCGCTTTGCCAGTCCTGGAAGCTCCACCATCGAGCCACTAGGCGTCCGCGGCTGGAGTTACGAGGGCGGAGCCTACCGCGTCGTGCGCAGCTATCGCATCACCACCGAAGAAGCGGTTTTTGACGTGCCAGTGGCGGTTTCGAGCATCGAGCCGACCACCGCGGGCGAGAAACGCCGCTGGAAGGTGGAGCCTGTGCTGCCCACCGCCATTCAACTCGTTTCGCAAACCGCATTGGGAATTAATCGTCATGAACTACGGCACAAATCGGCGGAGTTTGTTGGCGACCGCGCAGTTGGCTGGTTGGCAGTGTTACGCAACCGCGACGACATGGAGGCGTATTTGCGCACCCAGCCCTTCACTCAGCGCAAACAGCTGCGTCAG
>DASRAT010000314.1:0-3543 GCA_035638015.1 Gemmataceae bacterium
CCTACTCGATGCTGGACATAGCGACCCGTTGACGCTCCGTGAAGTAATGGAATACGGTGATTCCGAAGGTGATGTCGTCATCATTAATCACGAAGGGGTAGAATTTCGGCTGGGGTCAGATTTCTTTGCATGGGCATTCGAGGTCAGCCTCTGGCACCACGCCCGAGCGAATCACATCGAGCCCGTCTTCGAGTCCCAAGAACAAAAGGCAGCCTGGGACGCATTCTTCGACCAAGCCGGCGCATACACTCCCACGAGAACCGACCTCGATGTCCCGCATCCACATTGGGACGTACCGTTTCATTTGGTGTCGGGAGTGAAGGTTGGCAACGTCCAGCTCGTGGGGTCAATTGGTGGCTGATTCAGCAACGTGGGCAAAGATCTTTGAACTTCCGCGATCGTGGGACTCCAGGATCAATCTCATGACAAACCTTCAAATCACCGTTGAACAATCGAAGCTCACCGTGCGATTTGGGCAACTAGGGCGTGTTGACAATAGTCCTGGGTAAATGCCGAGGCGGCGGAAACTGGTGAAACACGCGGTTGGTTTTCGCCGTCTTCGGAATCGTTGAAATTGCCGCAAATTCAAAGAGTTTTAGCTGCTGCCGAGCTTGGCCATGCATTTGTTTGCTTTGGCGCTTTCCTACGATTGAGTCGAGGCTGCCACCGTGGTAGCCAGGATTGTTTACTCGATCGGAGGCGAAACATCCATGTTGCGGCGCCATGAAATCACCGACGACCAATGGGATGCTATCCAGGGTTTCTTGCCAGGACAAGAAGGAGATCCGGGTGTTACGGCCAAGGATAATCGCTTGTTCGTCAATGCCTTGCTGTGGATCGCCAAGACAGGGGCCCCGTGGCGGGACTTGCCCGAGCGCTTCGGCAATTGGAACAGCGTTTTCCAACGCTTCAGTCGTTGGTGCAAAACCGGAGTGTTTCAAGCCCTCATGAAGGAAATGCAGGACCCCAGTCTCGAAATCTTGATGCTGGATTCGACGACCGTTCGCGCCCACCAACATGCGGCAGGCGCCGAGGATAGTAACGCGGAGGCCGAGGCCTTGGGACGTAGCCGCGGCGGCTTCACCACCAAAATTCATTTAGCCTGCGACGAGATGGGAAACCCCATCAAAATCATTTTGACCGCCGGACAAGTTCATGATGTCACCCAAGGACCGGAACTGATTGCCGACCTCCAAGCGGAAAAAGTAATCGCCGACAAGGGCTACGACAGCGACGATTTCATAAGCGCCATCGAGTCGACCGACACCGAAGCCGTCATTCCGCCGCGCCGCAACCGTAACGAGCAACGCACCTACGACAAAACAGCGTACAAAAAAAGAAACGTCGTCGAGCGTTTAATCAACGGCCTTAAGCAATGCCGCCGCGTGGCGACCCGCTATGAGAAAACGGCACGGAATTTTCTAGGAGTAGTGCAATTGGCGTCGTTTTTGATGCTCCTAAACTGAGCCTGGGCAACTCACATTGACCAAATGGTTGTCAACACGCCCTAATCGCTCAACTCCAACCCGGTGCAGCAATCCGATTTGCTACTTTCGGGTGCCGCCTGCTCGGCTGCCTTGGCAAGAAAGAAAAGGATGTGTCGCCGGCGGTCCCGCGTGGTTCGCGCCTTGATGTCTTATGGACAAAAAAAATCGGCAAGCGCTGGGCTAACACCGACGATGCTACCGGGAAGCTCGGCCGCAGTCTGGCAAAAGCCGCCACTCTGGTCGGCGTCTCCGGTCTGGTGCTTTTCGACACAATGAGATCTGGGTCCGACTACTGGAGGCCTGGCAAGCTCCTCACTGATGCAGCCGATGTGGCCCGGTTAAATAACTCCACCATCTCCATCTCTTACGCTCGGGAGGACACTCTTTGTCCACCATCGAATCTCCTTCGGGCATTCAGGGACAGCGGAATGAGCTTTGGACAATACGCCCAAGAATATGCAGACCATTTGCAATGCGGCAGTCCTTCGCCAATCGAAACTGCCGCAGCCGCAGTGATTGTCTCACAAACGCAAGGGCATCTGGCGGCTTTTTACTGCACCGACCCGCACATTCCAGATTACGGTGACCCGGAGGCCATTCTAACAGGGACGCCTTACAACCTGCGGCATTGGCTGGATTCAATGGAATCATCGCTCCGTGAACCAGGTTGCCACCGCGTGATCTTGGCTGAGGAAATAGGTCGCTACTTTAGCCGTTGCGGGATAAAGTCCGAGGTAATCGAAATCGACCAGTCACGTGAGCGACACCTTCGGCGCGAGTTTGTTCCTTTTGTTGTTCCAAGCGCGCCATCAGCTAGAAGCGCTTAAGCACATTCCCGTACTTCACGCAGCTTCGTAGGAGGAAAAGAAACATAGACACCCACTCCCGTCTTTTTGAATCTGCCCCGTCAGCAGGGCAGCAATCTTAGCGGACATCCCTTCTATCGTGCGATGCTCGTCGTCGGCGATTCACTGCTGGCCGTCGATGTGCTCCTTATCCCATTTCAGACACGTTAGAGACGCCCAAAGTGCATCGTCAGTATCCCCTGCAGGCCTGGTTGATAGTGACTGAGCAACTCCGCCACCGCACCCCAGTGTGTGGCTTTGAACGCCGAGCGGGTGCGGTAGTAGCCGACCTGAACGCCGACTATCCTCACAAGCTCAGGATGCCAACCATCCGGCCAGACGACCTGCCAGATCGGGCAGCCGCTGATCCCTTCCAGCCTATCCGGCATGTTCGCAGGCGTACCGTCAGGCCACCAGAGTTCGTCCCGCTTCACGTCGAGCAGGAAGTTAAACCCCGGGTCGAAGTTGGCCATCGATGATAGCGGGTCGATGAAAGGCGCCGCAATAAGGAACGGCTTGTAAATCATCACCTCGCCGTGTACCACAGTCTCCGCCGGATAGCCCATTACCCAGCAGCCGCCAGGCCGGGAAGCCCGTAGCGCCACCTCGTCCAGTCGCAGGAAGGTTCGGTTCGGTAGGGCGGCGACCACTTCATCGCCGAGGGGGAGGACGGCCACATCCGCCGGCTCGTCGCCAAGATATGCCTCCAACTTCGGTATGGCGACACTTCGGACCTCATCGCCGTTCTTGCCGTCGAGCAGCCTGAGCAGTGCCTTGTCTTCCTTAACCTTCCGTAGCACATGGCCAGCGGTAACTAGAAACGAGAAGTCGCCTGCGCGGAAGAGCGTCCCGGTCCCGTATTGGACAGTCCGGTCTTGCACCGAACCCGAGATTGGAATGATGCAGCTCATAAGTGTAGGGCCGAGGACGCGATGCAGCTCTTTTGTCTTCGGTAGATCGTCGGCGAGGTGCACAGGGGGCTGCATGGCGTTGCTACGGTTAAGCCTTCGGTGACCGGTCTGGGCACTCGGCGCAATAGACCGTTTTGAACGAGTTGAACACTGTCGTCGGGTCGGTGTGCCGGATGTTGGCCTCGTAGCCATGCTTCTCGCACACGCAGAACCGGGCGGGGTCCGTGACATAAGCGGTTAAAGGGCTCTCCATGTGCCCCAGTTCCTGCTTCATGTTGAGGTATCTACACCAGGCGATCC
>DASRAT010000315.1:0-9546 GCA_035638015.1 Gemmataceae bacterium
CCTGAAAAGGTGCATTCATGCAGGGTGGGACTATCTACTTTAGTCTGCCAGCGCTGTTTGCGGACAACGAGATCGAGAATGACGACCTTGTTGTCCTTTTCTGTTTCATAGAAGGATCGTGCTGTCAGCGGAAATACGGCCGCGGATTTGCCATCGGGTGCAATGGCGGCGCTATGAAACGCAAAAGTTCTCTTGCTGCCATCACTGAATTGCTCCTCAAAGGGAATCCAGGTATCTTTCTTCCTCAGCGCGGCGATATCCCACCAGTGAATGGTCCCATCGGTTGTTGCGACTATCAGGGTTTTGGCGCCATCTGCGAAGCCATATGCCCTGACGCCCTCCTTATGCCCGCCCAGCTCGCCGACGACCTTGCCCGTTGCAGCCTCAAACAGATAAATGGTGGCATCATCTCCGCCTGCGACGAGCTTGCCATCAGGAGAAACTGAAAATGCGTCATAGGGTCGAGCATGTTTTTTGGTTTCGGCCCTGCGCGATAATATGCCAGAAGCGGCATCCCAAAAACAGATTGGAGAGGCGGAGTCACTCCCCGTAGCAATGGTTTTGCCGTCTGGCAGAAACAGGCCGCCAAAGAATCGCTCCGGCAAGTCGCGTCCTAGCCGCAGTGTTCCCAAGCGGGCCACGGCGGCATAGGGCAGCGGGTCTCCGACGCTGTCAAGCCGGACTTGTTTTTGAGCGGCCAGTTGCGGGGGGTTGGCTTGGGATTTAAGAATTGGAACCAGGGCAATACCAAAGAAGAATGCACTGGCGAGGGTAATTCGCATGGCAATTCTCCTTCAGATTACCGAATCAATGATTGCTCGACTCCGCCTTAGTTGGTTCACCCACCCGCAGAACCCGAGAATGCGTTGCTTCCCAACGGCGTTAGCCTACCGCGATCTTGCAGCGCCTGCCGCACCGTGTTGCACAGCCCATCCACAGTCAGCCCCAAATCGGCGAGAAGTTCATTGCGTTCCGCATGCTCCACAAACTGATCGGGCAGTCCCAGCCGGACGATATTGCGTGTGTCCAGCCGAGCGTCATTGGCGGCCTCCAACAACGCACTGCCGAATCCGCCTTCGATCGTGCCTTCCTCCACCGTCACCACCACCGGCACTTCGACGACAGCCTTGAGCAAGGTTGTGCGGTCCAGTGGCTTGGCGAAACGGGCGTTGATCACGCCGACATCGAGGCCTTCCGCACGGAGCTTTTCGGCGGCCTTGACGCAATTGGGGAACAGCGTGCCAAAGGCGACGAAGATGGCGTCGCTGCCCCATTCGTGCACTTCAGCCTGGCCCAACTCGATCGGCGCCACGGCGCGGTCGATCTTTTCCAGATTGGCCTTGGGATAACGCATCGAAGCAGGCGAATTCTGGGCCAGGGCAAAACGCAGCATGGGAGCCACATCCAACTCGTCGCCGGGGGCCATGACGATCATGTTGGGCAACAGCCGCATGTAGGTGATGTCGAAGGCACCGTGATGTGTCGGGCCATCGGGGCCGGTTAAACCGGAGCGGTCAAGAGTGAAGACGACCGGCAAGTTTTGCAGGGCGACTTCCTGGAAAATCTGGTCAAAGGCACGCTGCAGGAATGTCGAATAGATGTCCACGATGGGCCGTGCCCCTGCCTTGGCTTGCCCCGCGGCGAAGGCCACGGCGTGCGATTCGCAGATGCCGACATCGAAGAAGCGCGTGGGGAAATCGGTGCGAATTTTCTCCAGCTTGTTGCCCTGACACATCGCCGCGGTCATGACAGTGACCTTGGCATTGTCCTCCAGCGCCTGGCGAATGGCGGCGCTGACGGCGTCAGTATAGGCCTTGCTGCCGCCGCGTTTGAGCGACAGGATATTGCGGCCCTCGCCGACTTTCTCGAACACCGGCGGCGTGTGATAGGTGACCGGATCCTCGCTCGCTTGCGGCACGCCGTTGCCCTTGACCGTCAGCACATGCAGCAAGGTCGGGCCGGGCTGGTCCTTGAGATCGCGCAGCCAGCGCCGCAAGCCCGGCAAATCGTGGCCATCAATGGGGCCGATGTAGCGGAAGCCCAGTTCCTCGAAGAGCATGCCGCCCGTGAGGACCGCTTTCAGACCGTCGCGGACCTGATCGAATGCCTGGTTGGCAAAACCGCCGACAAGCGGCACATGATTGAGCAGTTTTTGCAGCTTCTTTTTGGAGCCCTGGTAAAACGGCGTCAAGCGAGCGCGGTCAAGGGAATTGGCCAGGGCGCCAACGCGCGGGCAGATCGACATCTGATTGTCGTTGAGAACCACCAACAGATTACGTTTAAGATGGCCGGCGTTGTTAAGGGCCTCAAAAACGATGCCGGAGGGCAATGCGCCGTCGCCGATGACCGCGACCGCGTGGCGGTCGCCGTGGCCGAGCAACTCGTCGCCCAGTTTAAGCCCCAGCATCGTGGAAACCGAGCAGCCTGCGTGGCCGGTCATGAACAGATCGTATATGCTTTCCGCCGGATTGGGGTAGCCCATCAGGCCGCCCTTGGTGCGGATGGTGTCAAAACTCGGATATCGGCCGGTGATGAGCTTGTGCGGATAAATCTGATGGCCGGTGTCCCAGATCAGCCGATCTTGGGAGAAGTCGAACGTTAAATGGAGGGCCAGACACAATTCGACCACACCCAAGTTGCTGGCGAAGTGAGCCGGACGGATGCTGAGCACGCGCACCAACTCATCGCGCATTTCCTGAGCGAGCTGCAGCAACTCGTCCTCCGTGAATTGCTGAAGATCGGCGGGTGATTGGACTTTGGCTAGCAGTTCGCTCATGAATAACTCCGTTCAAAAATGCCGTCAAGTCGCCACGCTCCGCTGCGCATCGCGGCTAAACGGGACTCATCGATCCCTCGTCAGAGTGTAGTTTAATAGCGCTGCCAGGCGTTGTGCGCTGGGGCCTAGCGGACGCAATCGCTGCTCGGCATCGTCCGCCAATTGCTGGGCCTGGCGGCGACTCTCTTCTAAACCCAGAAACCCTGGGTAGGTCAACTTACCACGGGCCGCATCCTTTTGGGTGCGTTTGCCCGTCTTCTCGGCGGAACTTTCCACGTCGATCAGATCGTCGGTGATCTGGAAGATCAGGCCAAAACATCGGCCATAATGGTCCAGACATTCTATCAATCCCGCATCCGGACCGCCCGTTTGTTCACCCTGAGCGGTCAGGATTCCCAGGCGTAAGCAAGCGCCGAACAAGGCGCCGGTCTTCTTGGCGTGGACGTTTCTAAGCACATCCAAGCTGCCGCCTTGCTTTTCGCATGCCAGGTCTTCGACCTGACCGCCGACCATGCCGGCGGCGCCCGCGCCCCTGGCCAGTTCGCGGCAGCAAGCCGCCGCCGTGGCCGGCGGATATTTCTCGGCCAACACTTCAAAGGCTCGTGTCAGCAATCCATCGCCGGCCAAAATCGCCAGGGCTTCGCCAAAAGCCTTGTGGCACGTCGGCCTGCCGCGGCGAAGATCATCGTCGTCCATCGCCGGCAAATCATCGTGGATCAGCGAGTATGTATGAATCATCTCCATGGCGGCGGCTGCGGGCAAGGCGAATTCGTCATTTCCGCCAGCCGCTTCATTGGCCATCAGCACTAAAATCGGCCGCAACCGCTTGCCGCCGGCGAGCAGGCTATAGCGCATCGCCTCGGCTAACGAGGCAGGACAACCATTGTTTTCGCGAAATTCCGTGTCCAAATAAGCATCCACGAGTGCCTGGCGGGAGCGCAGGTAGTCGCGGAATTCGGTGGACACAACTACTTCTCCTACCGCGATGCGAAGCGAGTGCAAGTGATTTTTCACCAGCCATGCTTCGCATAGTTCTAAGATTAGCTAAACAAAAGCTTCCAAGTTGCTTCCAGAAGTACGCGGCAATCTGCATCCGATTCCACCCAGATCACGCATGTGTCTGTTTCACAATCACCTAAATGAAGCCTTTTCGCCAATCCCGGATCAGTGTTTTGTATGGTCTTGCGAATGTGCTCACCCCATCCATAACCGTCTGATTCGATTTCCATTGATTCCAGTTTCGCGTTGGCTACTTCGAAATCGTCTTCCGAAGGATCAAACTCAATCTGCCACGCAATTGGGATCTCACGTCCATCCAGTTCGGTTCCTGACATGGCCGTCAAAAGAATTGGCGACCATCGCTCGTCTTCCCAGCTACCATCGCCATCTTCGAGGGCCTTCGCGATATTCTTTGGGGGCTTCCACTGGGGCATCTTGGGCATGTTTGGTCCTCAATCTATGTGGTCTAGCGCGATTTGGTTGCCGCGTGGTTAAATTCGGCGGTCACCGCCTGCCCATCGGCTGTTTCACCCGTCAACTGTTGAATGCGCAACTCCGCTTGCTGCAACTGGGCATAGCACTGTTTCAGCAAGCCGACGCCTTTTTCGTATTGGGCCAGCGATTCGTCCAGACCGGTTTCGCCATCCTCAAGAACGCGCACAATCTGCTCCAGCTCTTTCATCGCGGTCTCAAAAACGATCGGCTTGGCCATGGCTTCGGCACCTACTAAACAAACCGGCAAACCCAGCCACAAATTAACGAGGCGTAATCTCTTCGACGCGACTTTTGAGTTGTCCATGCTGGAGAATCGTCACCAGCAAATCACCAACCGCGAGCTGGTCGGCGGCGCGCACCACCTTTTGATCGCTGGCCCGTCGTGTTAGGCTATAACCGCGCGCCAGCACGTTCAAGGGGCTTAGCGACTCCAGTCTGGCTGCAGCTGCCGCGGTCAGCTGCCTTAACCCTTGTAATCGTTGCCGAATACCGCGCTGGAGCCTGTCCCCCAGCCCATCCAGACGCTGTTCAAGATCGCGAATGCGCTCCACGGGACGACGAAAGACGCGGCGCTGGTCGATGTCGTCCAGGCGTTGGCGCAAATACGCAAACCGGCTCCCCATAAGGCCCCGCAGCCGTACATTGGTCTCGGCCACTTTTTTCAGCAATTCCATGCGGTCCGGCACCACTAACTCGGCCGCCTCGCTGGGGGTCAACGCCCGCTTGTCCGCGACCAGATCGGCGATGGTGATGTCAATCTCATGGCCAACAGCCGAGACAATCGGAATGCGCGAGCGAAAGATGGCGTCGGCGACGCGTTCATCATTGAAAGCGCTCAGGTCCTCGGCACTGCCGCCGCCCCGGCCGAGAATGATCACATCAACACCGCCGACCCGATTCAAACGGCTCAACGCCTCTGCGATTTCGCCGGGAGCAATGTCGCCCTGCACATGGACCGGGCAAATCCATACCTCCACTGCAGGCCAGCGCCGCGCCAGAATCTCCAAAATGTCGCGGACGGCCGCCCCGCTGGGGCTAGTCACAAGCGCCAGCCGTCTGGGCAAACTTGGCAACGGCTTTTTTCGTTCCGGGGCAAAATAGCCCTGTTTCAACAGCTTTTCTTTGAGCTTCTTGAGGGCCAGCTCCTGTGCGCCCAAACCTTTCGGGATCAGCTCCTCCACAATGAGTTGATAGCGGCCCTGCGGCGGATAAACGTTCAAGGCCCCGCGGGCCAGCACTTCCATGCCGTCCCTGGGATCGATTTTGACTTGCTTATTTGCGCCGCGAAACATCGCGGACGGCAAGACCGCTCCTGCATCCTTGAGCGAAAAATACCAGTGCCCCGATTGGTGCTTCTTGAAACCGGTAAGCTCGCCGCAAACCCACACGTGCGGGAAGCTCTCCTCAATCGCGCCCTTGACCTGAGCGGTCAACTCGGACACGGTGAGGGCTTGGACAGGCGGTGAGAAAAGGTCATAGGTCATTTTGGACACGGATAAGCACCATCGGATCGCCCTGTTCATCCGGCACCATGGTGACGGCAACGGCCTGGCGGTTGGTTGTTTGCCGCCAATGGTTCCACTCGGATTCCTTCACGATACAGTACAGAGGTTCAGCAGACGAGGGTAATTCCGCCGGGCCATCAAGCCGCAAGACCGGCCGGCCAAAATAAAACATGATCCCTTCATCCTTGATCTGAAACAAATACAGGACGCAGTTTTGCGGCACCAGCGACGCCAAGATGGCGGCTTTGCCGCGCGGGTCGCGGTTGTGCTGGCGATGCGGCAGGATGACATGGACGAAAATCAACTTCAGCGCCAGCCAGCAAACGACCGAACCAACCAAAATACGGCTTGGTTTTACACGCCATTTCCACGGCAGCCGCCCATCGAGCCACGCCAGCCAGACCATCGCCGCCAACCCCGCGAAACCGGGGAACAGCGGAAAACTGTGCCTGGGTTTGTGGTCAAGCATCAAGCTCCAGATGACGATGTTGGGCCAAATCCAACAGTGCAAGGTTTGCCACAGCAGCCGGCCGCGCTCGTCCCACAGCCGTCCAAAACTGGGTCTGCACGCCACCAGCGCGACCAGCGACCACGGCAAATTGGTGTACCACAGGCGAAAGGGATGTAGCAGCGACACATACCACGGGTCCGGCGTGGGCGCATAACCGGGCAACATGCGCTGCAGCGCTTCGCGTTTAACCGTTTCGTAAAAAACGTCCCACCCCGTGATGGCGACAGCTGCTCCGATCCATGCCAAAACCAGACTAGCCCCGATAGCTGCCGCCAGCAGATGACGCCAGCCAAACAGCAATCGCAATTGTCCACGCCACAATAATAGTGGCACCGCCGTGGCATAAAAGAACGCCGGCGCCGTCCACTTCGTCAACACGCCGCCGGCCACGCAAAGAAGGGCACCCAGCCACCACACAAATGTGTCCGGTGTCCGCTGTCCGCTGTCCGGCGTCCAATAGCCGACGCCTTTTGGACACAGGACAGCGGACAGCGGACACCGGACATTTTCAACCACTCGCAACAAACACAAGATCGATCCCGTCACCCACATGACCTGCATCATGTCGATCTCGGCAGCGGTGGCTTTGTCGAGCCAGAGCGGCGACATCGGCGCCAACACCGCTATCAGCAACCCACCGCGGCGGCCGAACTGGCGCGTGAAGTAACCGTAGAGCATCAGCACCGTGAGCAGGGCCGCCATTGCGGAGGGAAGGCGTGCAGTCCATTCGCTGACCTGCCCGAAGGGAAGACTGGCAATGGCGATGGCAGCATACATTCCCGGCGGTTTAGTAAACAGCGGTTCGCCATAGAGCGTGGGCACAATCCAGTTGCCCGTGCGCAAAAACTCCGCGGCGATGATGGCGCGCAAGCCCTCGGTTTTCCAAAGTTGGCCAGCGCTCAAACCGTAAAAGAAAAGGACTCCGCACCAAACGAAGAGAAAGAGACGGCAAAGCCAGGGATGATCGTATTGGCCAGGTAGGGTGGGTGAAGTCTTCGGAACCCACCCCGCGCGCGCAGCGGCCGTCGCTACATGATCAGGATGTGTATCAACCGTTGCCACGAGCGGCCTCCTTGCCGCGGGAAGGTGATTGTCGCCAGGGATCGAGGATCAAAGTGTAACAAAGGGCCTAATCTGCAGGGAATGGCAGTTTGGCTGAGTTGAAAAACCACGAATTGCGCGGACAAGAAAGCATTCCTGCTTTTTTTATCCGTGTCATCCGTGGTTCAAATTCACTGCCCCTTCAGCCCCGCCAAAAAATCCACCAAATCCACCGCCTGCTGCACCGTCAAATCGCGCAGCAATTGCTCCGGCATCAGCGATTGCCGTTGCGGCGTTACCGACTCAACGTCAGCCGCGGCAAAGCGATGATCCTTGGCCTGGGCGTCGCGCAACACCAACTCCTTGTCATTGCGGCTGACGATCAAACCAATCACCACGCGGCCGTCGTTGAGTTGAACGGCGTTGGCGACAAAAGCGGGATCAATGTCCTTGGACGGTTCGAGAATGCTTTCCAATATCTTGGCCCGGTCGAGTTTCTTGCCGATTTGTGAAAGGTCAGGTCCGGCGGCGCCGCCGATGTCGCCAATCTTGTGGCACGTCGCACATTGCACGCCGGCGGTCTTGAAGAAAACGACGCGGCCCTGATCGGGGTTGCCTTTGAGCGACAGGATGGTCTCAGGCTTGATGCTGGTGCCGAGCCGTTTGATACGCTTTTCGGGAGGCAGGAAACGCTCGAACAAGTCGCGGATCTGGCCATCCGCGTCGGCGGCAACGAGGGCAATGGTCGCATGCGAAGTAGCGGGCAGAAGCTTTTTGTCCAAAGCACGTGCCAACATCATCGCGCCAGGCGTGGAGGACAGCAATTTCTGCAAAGCTGAGTCCTTGGTAATGTCCGATCCTTTGAACGCGATTAATGCTGCCAGTGCGGCTTGCTCGTTTTTATGAGATGCGTTGTTGTTCTTGGCCAGGGACGCAATCCAGTCGTGCATCAAATCGACGCCGACGACATCAACAAAATCCGACCCAATGTGCGGCATGCGGCCGGGGCCGGTTTTGCCAATGCGATAGTAAAGCACTGAGCCAAACGGATCTCCGGCCGAAAGCAGCTTGCCGTCGGCGATTTGGAAATTGCCCTGAATGGGCACAATATTGAGCGCCTTGGTGTTGTTTAGGTTGACCTCTGCACGCAGGTCGATGGTGGCGGTGCCGCCGGCCCCGTTTTGATGGCAATGGGCGCAGTTTACATCGAGGTAAGACCGTGCCCGGTTGGTGAGGCTTTGCTTGGCGTCATAGGGATCGGCAAACGTCGCCAGTGTGCGAATTTTGCCGTCGGCCGGGGCTTTGCCGCCTTTCATGCCGCCCCCGGCGGGTGCAACGACGTTGAGTTTTTGCAACTGGTCGAGTTGACCGCCGCGATTGAGCTGTTCGGGACTGAAGCCGAGCGGTGGCCCCGCCCAACCGTTGTGGCAAATCATGCACTGGGCGCGAGACGCGAAATGCCAGGTTTGCTGACGTTTGCCGCCCGGAGCATCGGCGTCAATAATACTCAATTCCACTTCGGCGCCGGCGGCTGGGACCAACTCCGCATCGGTTTGAGCATCGTTCCAGCGATAGGTGTAACCGTTCCAGTCATCACCATTGAAGTGCAGTAACTGCGTTTCCAGTCGCCGCTTGCTCGCGGGTTTGCCGCTTTCCATATCGATGAAGATGGTCTTGGCCAGGACCGCTTCCTTGGGGAAGAAAATTCGCGACTTGAAAAACGCCGTGCCCGGAACGTTGATGGCATTGGAGTAAAACTGAACGGTGGAGACGTCGGGCAAGGCCACCAACCGCGTCGCCGTGGCATGGTCGATCCACTGTTCCGCCGTGATGCTGTATGGTAGAACGCCAGGAGCGGGTGTCAGATCCGCGGTGGAGGCAAGCAAGCCCGTTTCGCTCAGCTTGCGGGGAAACTTCACCGCGGCATCAGACGCCGAATTGGCCACCAACTGATAAACGCCATCGGCGTTATCGCCATAGCCAAGAATGTAAAGCTCACCATCGTTGTCTTCGCCAAAAGCAATGATGCGCATGCGCCCCTGGGCGATTTCCTTGCGCGAAGTGACTTTTTCCTTATCGAACCGCGCGCTCCAAACCTTGCACGTCATCCAGTCGCCGCAAATATAGGTGCCCACCAACTCGGGCAAGCGCTTGCCGTGATAGACATAGCCGCCCGTGATCGACGCGGCGTCGGCATGTGTGAAATACATGTCATGCGG
>DASRAT010000316.1:0-2564 GCA_035638015.1 Gemmataceae bacterium
CTCTCCTGTGTGCCGGGTCATCGCCTCGGCCATGCGGAAGATGTCGGCCCGGCCGGTGCGCAGAAAGCTGTACCACAGCCACATGTCGGTCCCTTGCTCGGAATTGTCCCAGGCGAAGCCGCCAATGTCGTACTTCCAAACGTGCCGGGTCGCGTCGTAACCGTGCATCACGTCGCCGTAATCCCAGAAGCCGTACCAATTGCGTTGTTCGACCTCTTTTTGGAAGAAGGCAATGTTGCCGTCGAGGATGTCTTCGATGCCTTTCTTGAAATCCGTTGAGCGATCTTGCAGGCTCCAAAGGCCAAATGCCTTGACGGAGTGCAAATACGCCGGCGTGCAGACGAGCCACGGCGGCTTGACGGCGGTCTGCACTTGCTTGGCCGTATCCTGCTTTGTGGGCAGGCCGCCCTTGGGGAAAAGAGTCAAGCTGCTTGTGCGAGCTATGCCAAGGGGAGTGCTGAAGCCTTCTTCGACGTCTTCATAGGTTTCGTTCAATCCATGAGCGATGGTGTCGTAGTGCCGCATGTCCATGGCCGGCGCATCGGGGCTCCAAAGCCAGACGCGCAGGTCGGCGGCCTTCGATCGAGCTCGCCGGACTTCCAGGCTGGCGGGATAGGACTGCCAAAAATCCTTGACGCCGACGCCCAGGCCGCCGGACACATCGCCGACAAATGCGTAGCCAGTGCTGCGCTTGCCCGCACCGGCAATCACCCAGCTGCTTTTGGGTCCGGTCTGCTTCTCGATCGTGAATCCCTGGGCATTGGGCTGAATCAAGCGATAGTTGTCCCACATGGCGAAGGCATCGAGCGTCTGCTGGTTGGCGGCGCTCAAGTCTTTGCGATTGGGCATGCGTTTGCCGGCGATCTGATCGTTGTAGACCTGGCCGCCGCCTGGATAGGTGATGCTGCGCTGGTATCCCGTGAGCGGCTGAATCGGCTCGGCCCACAAGCCCGCGTCTTCGCCCGACAGGCGGACATGGCGGTTTTGAATCTCCTCGGCGAACGGCACGGAGAAGGTGACACCCAGGCCGCGAATGAAATCCTTTTTCTCGTCGCCATCGAAGAAGAAGGTGTGAACCATGCGCACCGGCGTATCGCCGGCACTGAAGTAAAGCCGGACCGTGAAGGGGAGCCACTCGCGTTTAGTCGTCGTCGATTTGTGCATCCCCTCGAATTTGACAACGGCGCGAACTGGGCCGCTCTGCTCCACGGTGACTTTCTTGATGTTGCCGACGAATTTCTCGCGCGCCGGGGGCAGCGCGGGATCGACATCGGGACCGTTTTGCGAAATGCATTCTAGCCGGCCATTCGCTGCCACGGTTCGGCCGCGAATCACAATGGACTCGAAAAGATCGGCTCCGCCCTGGGCGGGAATTTTGCAGACCATTCCACCGGTGTCGATTTCAATCGTTTGCTTGGTCGTCTTGACCTGGACCTTGGGGCCATCCACCGCAGCGCCGGCGCCAGCCGCCAACTTGAACGGCCCCGCCATTTGCGGCGTGACCACGGTCGCGAAGCCAATCCACTTCATCGAACCATCAGGCCAATACGCCAGCGGCCAACTCTGAAGGGGCCGGGCAGTCCCGTCCGCGCCGGTCAATTGAAAAGTCTGGTCCTTCTTCACCTTCCCCTGCGGCCAGGGGACACCCCAGCTAACGCCGCTCGCCACCTGCGGCGGACCTTCGAGCCAACTGAGCGTGATGGGCTCGAATTGAGCGGATGCTGGAGCATTCGCCAGGAAAAACGAGACGATGCCTAGAGCAGTTCCAAGCCAGGTGTTTCTGTTCATTTCATGCCCCTGATTGGCGGTGAAAAGAATCCGAGCGACACAATAGCGCGGCATCGATCATAAAGGGAATATTGTGGAAGTGCGAAAGGAATTTGACTGGGATGGCAGATTCGTCATAATTTGGCCGCATCCATACCTGCCGGCCAGCTCGGTCTTGGGCCTTGCAGCAGATTCGTAGCGGGAGCCGTCATTATCCATAGAAAAAGCAGCAATCCATCGAATTAAAGTGAGGCCATATCCTCATGACACAACGGGCCATCCCTTACATGCAACTCCGTGGCGGCAGTTCCAAGGGCCTGTACTTCAAGGCCTCCGATCTGCCCGCGGACGCCGCGTTGCGCGACCGCGTGTTGCTGGCTGTAATGTGCGGCGTGGGGCCGCAGGACAAACGCCAGATCGATGGTCTTGGCGGCGGCGACCCGTTGACAAGCAAGGTGGGCATCATCGGCAAATCACAGCGGGCGGACACCGATCTCGATTATGAATTTGTTCAAGTCGTCGTCGGCGGCAATGGGGTTGATCGAACGCAAAACTGCGGCAACATCCTGGCCGGGGTTGTGCCGTTTGCTGTCGAAGCTGGATTGCTGACCGCTGGCGAGCCTGAAACCCGTGCTCGCGTCTACATGGTCAACAGCGGTTCCCTTTGCGAGGTGATCGTTCCGACCAAGGGCGGACGAGTGGTATACGCGGGCACGGCCAAAATTGACGGCGTTCCTGGGACCGCCGCGGCGGTGCTCTGCAATTACATGGACATCGCCGGATCGGCTTGCGGCGCA
>DASRAT010000317.1:0-2887 GCA_035638015.1 Gemmataceae bacterium
AAATCAACAGGTACTGACGACAAGCGTGCTGTCGTCCTCCTCAGCGGCGGCCTCGACTCGACCACGACCCTGGCCATTGCGCAAGCCGAAGGCTACGAAGTCCACGCCCTGACCTTCCGCTACGGCCAGCGCCACGACATCGAGGTCGCTGCCGCCCAGCGCATCGCCGCCCACTACGGTGTCGCCGGCCACATCATCGTTCCCATCGACCTGCGCATCTTCGGCGGCTCCGCTCTCACCAGCGACACCGCCGTCCCCAAGGACCGCTCCGCCGACGACATGGGCCACGGAATTCCGATCACTTACGTCCCCGCCCGCAACACCATTTTCCTGTCGTTTGCCTTGGCTTTCGCTGAAGTGCTGGACACCGGCCACATCTTTCTGGGCGTCAATGTCCTGGATTACAGCGGCTACCCCGATTGCCGACCGGAGTACATCGCCGCCTTTGAACGCATGGCCAATCTCGCCACGCGAGCCGGCGTGGAAGGCCGCCAAAAGCTGACGATTCACACGCCGCTCATACAGCTGACGAAGGCGCAAATCGTCCAAAAAGGGCGTCAGCTGGGCGTTGACTATGGCTTAACCACGAGCTGCTACGATCCCGATTCGCAAGGGCGAGCCTGCGGGCATTGCGATTCGTGTTTGCTGCGTTTGAAGGGGTTCGCGGAAGCGGGAATGGAAGATCCCATTCGATATGCAACGGGCGCTGCCTGAGACGCCGCTGTCGATTTCACTAAACGACCGAGGCAAATAAAGATAACCGACAAAAACGGCAAACCTTGATTACTGGCTTGCACTATCGCATTAAAATGTTATAATGACCATCACACGGAGAAAATGCAGTGTGGCGGCAAATAATCTGGAACGATGAGCCGGCTGGCAACGTAGAGCACATTGAAGAACACGGCTGGTCTGTCGAGGATGTCGAACACGTCCTGGCCAACTTTGAAAGTAAGTCCACAAGCAATTCATCCGGTTTGCCATGCGTTTTCGGCTATACGCCTGACGGCACCTACATAATCGTCGTCTATGAACTGGTCGATGAAGACACGGTTTATCCAGTCACCGCTTACGAAGTGCCGGAACCTTGATCGGACAGCGCCGGACTTCCCATTGTAAGGGTTTTTCCAATGACCAAGAAAACACTCAAACGCATTATCCGGCCGGCGACGCCCGAGGAGCGAAGCCGCCATGCGGAAATTCGGGCGAAAGTGTTGAACGAATTTCCGCCGGCGCCAAGCTCCCTTCCCACGCCGCCCGGCCTCCCCGAAAAAATGCGTGCCGCCCGCGAATCCAAGGGTTTGACGTGGTATGCCGTCGCCAAGTTGGCCGGCATACCCAACTCCAGCACCGTTCGCGACATTGAATTCGGCAAGGACTCGCAACTTTCAAACGTCCAAGCCGTGGCCAAGGTTCTTGGTCTGCGATTGGAATTGGTTGAAGAGGTGGTTTGATGTTAATGACGGACTGGCCTTGTTCGCGGGACCGGGCGGTGTTCCCGTGATCTTTGAGTATGAAGGCGTCAGCGAAGTCGTCGGCGACCTGTCCGGCCGGGGACGGAAACGCAACGGGCGAGGCTGATCTGATTGATTCTGTTTATTTACGTTCAGCCTTAAAGGAACAATCGCTGTGGAGATTCGCATCGGCAGCTACGTTGCGGCCAGCTTCCTATTGGAGCGGCAGCCCCATCAGTGGCATACCCTCGTTGTGCTCGACTCCGGCAAGCAGCCGACCGATTTTCTCAAGACCCATGCTCGGTCTTATCTCTACCTGCGGTTCGATGATGTCGAGGAACCTCGTGCCAACAAAGAGATGCCCACAAAGGACGTGATCGAGCAAGCGCTCAACTTCGCTGCGGGTAAGGACAAATTGCTGGTGAGCTGTCGTGCCGGGCAGGGACGAAGCGTTGCCCTGGCCTATGTGATAAGTTGCCGAGAGCATGGCAGCCCGGAGGCCACCAAAATTCTCAACCCTACGAGGCACCGGCCCAATCGCCTGGTAGTCACCCTTGGGGATTCGCTATTGCAAACGGCGGAGGTGTTGGATCGGTTTGATGACTGGCGACGGCGCCATTCGCATATTCAGCTGTCCGATTATTACGACGAAATGGAAAAGGAGTTTGACGCCTTGGAGGCCCAAGGTGCCTGCAACAGGATATGCGTTCCTTGATTTGGGGCGTGCGTTGCGGCCTTGCGCCCCTTGACTTTCGCCCCCTCCGCGCCTACTATTCCTTTTCCTGACTCTGTCAGTTGGTTCGCTCTTTGACAATTCGCATGCACCTTTTAAAGCCAAAGCGAGGATGCGTTACGCCTTTAAGCGCGACGCAAGACCTCGTGTGTAGGGACTCCCAAGTCCTTGCACTTGTTGTTCTTTGAGTCGTGTCCAAAAGGCGACCAAAAGTTAGTAGATAGCTAGTGACAAACTCGCTGAACCCTTGAGGTTTGGCGTTTTCAAATTTTTTTGAAGGGTTTGATCCTGGCTCAGAACGAACGTTGGCGGCGTGGATTAGGCATGCAAGTCGAACGAAGACGGTCTTGTAGCAATACCGGATCGGACTGAGTGGCGAAAGGGGCAGTAAGGCGTGGGTAACCTACCCTGGGGACCGGGATAGCCTTCCTAACGGATGGGTAATACCGGGCGATCTGCCGAGGGGGCATCTCCTTGTCAGGAAATGAGTTTCGCCTCGGGAGGGGCTCACGTGATATTAGCTAGTTGGCGGGGTAACGGCCCACCAAGGCAAAGATGTCTAGCAGGTGTGAGAGCACGACCTGCGCCACTGGCACTGAGACACTGGCCAGACACCTACGGGTGGCTGCAGTCGAGGATCTTCGGCAATGGGCGCAAGCCTGACCGAGCGACGCCGCGTGTGCGATGAAGGCCTTCGGGT
>DASRAT010000318.1:0-2493 GCA_035638015.1 Gemmataceae bacterium
CAAAAACGCCGGCGAGCTTGACCACTGGGTAGTGGACGATCTCCTGTTGGTCCTGCCGAAGGAAGACGCCGTAATTCTCTGTTACAGCAAGTGGGTAGGCCGCGAACACGGTATCGCCAAATGCAAGGACGACTTCTTGAAAGAATTCAAGGACATGAACAAGACGGGCCTGTCGTCCAAGCAAGGCGCCGGTTGGACCAAAAGCAAGGTGGACGTAAACGACGCCAGGTGGCCGCCCAAGAAAGGCAAAATCGAAATGGTCGAATTGCTCCTCGACAAAAAGACGGCGGGAGAGGACAAGACTTTTCTGGTCCGCATTGTCAGGCGCGATAACGACGACCGCGTGTATGTGGTGATCTGCGGCGTAAAACGCGGCCAAATGCACCGTGTGGAAAGCCAGTTCCGCGAAGCGCTCGACAGTTTTCGCCTGCTGGACCGGCTCGAATTTCCCGATAGGTAAGCGCCGCCGATGAATTTTTGCCATTACCATCCCGAGCAGCCCGCCGTCGGCCTGTGTATGCGCTGCCGGGCCGCCATCTGTGCCGCCTGTTGCACCCGCCTCGATGGCATCAATCACTGCCACGCCTGTCTCAAAGCCATGGCGGCGCGGCCAGCAAAACCGCCGCGGCGGGCATCGGGGTTGTTGAGCGCAGGCATCGTGTTGGTGGCGGCATGGGGCATCCTGTACGGCTTGATGCTGCTAGCCCAAGGAGGGCTGGCGCCGTGAGTTTCTTTCTTGGCCAGCTATCATATAACCGAGGCCCTGATGGTCCCGCGTGAAGCCGTCGAAGCCCGCCCTCGCAGCGCAGTCGAGATCCTCGACGACGGCTGGCGCATCTATTTTGCCGATCCGCTATTGCTGGGCTCACTGACGGCTTTCTTCTACTTGCCTGCCGTCACTTGTCTGTTGGTCCTGCTGACACAGCCCCTACCCGAAACCGGATCGTGGCGGATCCTGTTGCCAGCCTTGTGCGCATTGTTGTTGCCGCTGACTGGCCTGTCCGCAGGGGCATGCCAGGAGGCGTTTCACAGCTGGTCCGAGGGTTACGACGCCAGCTTCGGCGAATGCCTCCAAGCGGCGTGTCAGCGAGTTTTGTACCATGTTGCCAGCCAGGCCCTCTCATTGGTTGGTCCGGCAGCGCTAATAACGTTCATGGTGTCGTCGCACCTTTCGGTCGGCAACCGTGTTTTTGGCGTCATCGTTTTTTGGCTGTTTACCTCCGTGATGGCTCTGTTCAGTCTTACTCGCCAGCCGAGCTTTGCCGCCGGCAAACCACGTTTTTGGCGGGCTTTTCGTTATAGCTTCAAGGTAAGCGGACAGTCCCTGGATAAAGCCCTGTTGCTGACCACCATGCGTGGCACCTTGCTCTTGTTCGCGGTCTTGAACCTCCATTTATTCGGGATATTCGCGTTTTGGGTGGCAGAACACCTGGGCGGCTTCGACGTGGCCTACGCCAGCGTCGTATGTGAAATCGACAACGCGGCTTACACACTAGCGCTAATCTTGCTGGCCTGGGCCTTGCTCAGCCCATTTAGCGAAGCGTGCAACTATCTCCTGTTCGTGGACGCTCGCACGCGCTTCGAAGGGCTGGACCTGTGGAACCGCGTGCAAGATTATTTCCCCGTCAGGCAAGTAGGGTGGGTGGAGTCTTCGAAACCCACCGTTCGCGATCGGTGGGTTCCGAAGACTACACCCACCCTACTTGTGTTGGGAGCAAGTTTGCTAACCGTTGCATCAGCGTTGGCCACGGAACAACCGCTGCCTGCAGTCACGACGGCACGGCAAGAAGTTCAAAAGATCCGCGACGAGGTAAAAGCCGCCAATCCCTATCCTGGCGGTCGCCCCTGGATGGCCAGGCTCGAAGCGGTCGGCAAACGCCTGGAAGAAAGCGCCGGCAAAACAGGCGGCTTCCGTTGGTATCAACTGGCGTTGAATGATTTCCCCAATCTCCAGCAAACACCAGCCGTGACCTTTTTGGATGATCTCGATACCCGCCTGGCCATGGTCGAAGACAGCCTGACCCGGCCTCGCCAGCAGCCCAAGGCCGAGGCGCCGTCAACCGACCAGATCAAGAGCTTGGTGCCTCCCGACAAACGCAACGCCGTCAAGAAAAAATCACAGAAACCGGACGAACAAAAAAAGCCAGACGAGCCGCCGCCGGTGCAAGACGACCATCCCGTTCAGGGAATTAATCCTGCCCAGCCGGTCGGTCCGCCGATGGTTGCTCCACTGGCGCTGGGTGGAGCGGCCAACTTATTGCTCATCGTCTTGATTGGACTGCTTGCCGCCGCGCTGGTGGCAGGTTTGGCCTATGTTCTTTACAGTTATTTCCGCGACCGCGCCAAGACGCCGCCGCGTCAAGCCGGACCCTTGACCGGCAAAGCCGACGATGAGTTGGACGATCCCGCCAAGCAAGATCCGGCTCAACTTTGGCGTCAAGCCGACGACCGGGCCCGGGCCGGCGATTACCTCGGCGCGGTGCGAATCATCTA
>DASRAT010000319.1:0-6511 GCA_035638015.1 Gemmataceae bacterium
GGCGATTCCCAGTCACTGCTTTTTTCCATGAGCGGATGCGCTTGCAGGAAGTCGTCCCGGATCTTGTCGAAATGCGCCTCGGTGGTCGTGGCGTCAAATTCCTCCACAGGCAAATCCGACTGCCAAACCTCGAAAGCGGCACGGTACGGCGGCAGCTGGACAAACGCCACTTCCCAGCGAGCGGGTATCGGCTGGTTCGCTTTGCCGGTATTGTCGAATAATGGTTTTTTCACGACCGTTGGTTGGCCCGGCATGCGCGCATGCCACAAGCCGTCGCTGCTCACATAGCCCCGCCATACAATAGGCGGCGGAAAATATTCGCGCCGCACGTAAAGTACGCCGGGCACCAATGGTCCTAATATCACGATGCCCACGCACCACGCCACGCTCAGACGCACAAACCTACGCGGCAGCGGCCGGGCTTCGTTGCGCATCATCAGCCACGAAATGAAGCTCAGCACCGTCCCCAAACCCAACCACGTCAGCGCTCCGATCCAGCCGCCAATGCCAAAGGGCAGCACGCAAATCGCCGCCAGCAGCGGCAACCAGGCCGCCAAGCGCGGCGCCAGCCTCGGCCGATAATCCTTGAGTCGCGGCACGGTCCGCTTTTGACCCAGGAACAGCACAATGTCTTCGGCCAACCGACTTTGTTGACAAGCTCGTTGGGTGATCCGCAGCGTGATGGAGCGGCCGCTCAGGGACACGCGCAGCACGTTGCCACCCAGATAATCGGCCTGGCTGCCGACTGGAATCGGATATACGCAGTCATTCGGATCGCGCAGCTCTAACCCGGCATTGCTAATGCGAGCTTGCAACGTTCCCACCAGCAGCTTTTCAGGATCGTCCGTGACTTTGACGCGAAAGACAAACGGCCGCGGGCCAGTGGACAGAGGCACAAATGGCGCTCTGCCAGGCGCCGGCAGAACAGTGGGAATCTCTTCCGCCGGCCGCGGCACGGCCGGCAATAATTCTTGCCCCGGCAGCCGAATGGAGAGCTTTCCAGATTGATCGGCGACCGAAAATGCCGTATGGCAACTCGGGCAGCTGACCATTTGATCGAGCAGAGATTCGGGCAGCACCAGCTGCTTGCGGCAGGTTGCACACGCGATTGTCAATGCCATGGGTCAATTCCCCCGTCAGCGTTTGTACCACGCGGGCGGGGGAGACTCAATGGTTTAGCATGCTGGAATTGGCGGAGAGGGCACGAAGTGCCTGCTTTGGGTCATTTCAACTTTCGCCAACCGCGGAGGAAGGCATGAGGGAAGGCATTCGCTGGTATTCACGTGCCGGCGTTGTCGGCATTCCCAGCGCGCGGCGCAGCGGTTCCAGGTGAGCTGAGTAGTGTTTCCAACGGGCGAGCGAGCTGGTGTACATGGGGCGGCGCACCTGCAGCGCGCTGGCGGTCTTGACAGGCCGTGGATTTTTGTGAAATTCCAGGCAGCGGTCTTCCCACTTTAAGCCGCAGAATGCAACCAACTCGCGGCTGACTTGCTCCTGGCGGGCCACCAGGTCTTCATAACGCACATCGTACACTTGTAACGGCAGCACGTGATGCCAATGCGCCATCAGTCGTTCATATTCCCGGTAGTACAAGCCCAGGTCTTCCAGCGACCAGGAATAGACTACACCGCCAAAGTTCTGGAAGTAACAAGACAGACAAACATCGAGCGGATCGCGGCGGCAGTGAATGATGCGGGCATGAGGATACATCCGGGCAATGAGGCCTAGCAGCAGGAAGTTGTCAGGCATCTTGTCGATGACCCTTTGGGCTGAACCGCCGAGTTTGCTCAACCGGCTCAGATACCGCTCCGAAATCTCACGCAGCTTCGGCCCGCTTTCCTTGGCCAGGTGGGCAACACAGTCGCCAAACGGCTCGTTCGGCCGGGCGTTGGAGCTCACCATGAGACCTAAATCGCGCAGTTCGCCGGCGCCGAGTACGCTCGAGTGACTGGACAAAATCTGACCCACCAAGGTAGTTCCGGAACGCGGCATGCCGATCACAAAGACCGGAACTTCACTGTTGTTGGCAGCGGGCCAAGATTCCTCAAAAAACGCCTTATCAAATGTCTCCATCAAACGATTGATGAGCGTGCGATGCTCGATGGGATCGAACGCCCTGCCGACGCGATGCAACCACTCCTTGCGTAAAGCGTTGCCCTGGCGGTAATGGGCAAACGCGGCGTCATAGCTGCCCTGATGATCGAGTAAGTCCGCCAGCGTTAGATGGAGTAAGCTGCGCTCCACCAACGGCTGGCGATTGCCTTCCAACAGAGTGTGGATGTGGTGGACCTCAGCATCGGAAAACCGGTATTTGCCCTGCACGGCGTAATTGCCCAGGTTCCAGTAAGCGAAGGCGCAGTCTGGATTGTCGCGCAGGACTTGCCGCAAATGGGTAACGGCCTGGTCGAAGCGGCCTAGTTTTTTGAGCACATCGGCCAGATTAATGCGTGCTTCGGTGAACTTGGGCTGCATGTGCAGGGCTTTTTCGAGGGCGGCCACGGCATCTTCTAGGCGGCCTTGCTCCACAAACGCGTTGGCGAGGTTGCGATGCACTTCCAACAGCTGCGGCCTTGCCTTCAAGGCCTTATGGAATTGCTGCTCGGCTTGCTCGGGCCAACCCTGTTCTAAATACACCAGGCCCAAGTGGTTGTTGGCTTCTGGAAAGGTGGGGCGCAGCCGCAGAGCCTGCTCACAAGAAAGCCGGGCTTCCTGATGCCGGCCCAATCCATAAAGGGCATAGCCAAGGTTGTTGTGAGCGTCGGGAAAACCAGGCTGCAGCCGGATAGCTTGTTCGAAGCATGCGGCCGCATCGGCCAGGCGGCCAGCGTGACAATGGAAGATGCCCAGATCGTTGGGATGGTTGGGATTGGCAGGATCGGCCTGGCTAGCGCGACAGAGCCAGGATATTGCCACATCCAATTGGCCAGCCTGATAGGCAATGACCGCCATCAAGTTGAGAGCTTCGGGTTGTTCGCGCTGAGCTGCCAACACTCGACGGCAGATCTCTTCGGCGCGGGCCAACTGGCCGCCCCTCAAATGTTGCCGAGCCTCCTCCAAGATGCGGGAGGTAGAAAACTGCGCATTCATGACGAACCCACCCTTAAGGGTCTTGCGCTAAAATCAGTAAGCTCTTGCGAGCGTTACGACTGGCATCAATTGAAGGCAGAACCTTCGTTGACGCCACCATCCGATTCCAGGCTCCGGTGAGTCTGGATGTGAGGGAGAGTGCCGCCCGCGGGCAAAAATGTTGACGCGCTAAACTCGGGCCTGGGGCCAGGCCCGAACGCCCAAAACACGCGGGCACTCGCACAATACAATTATTAACATCTTTTTATGTTGGGGGAAGAAGAAGAAGTGCGGCATTCGCGCCTGCTGAAATGATGATTAAGAACTACGTATTATTACTTACAACTACGCTCACAGCGAGCATAGGCCATGGCGAATGGCGAACTTAGTCAGCCCCGCGATGGAGTGAATTGCCAGTTTTTCCATAATGTGCTGACGGTGGGTGTCTACTGTCCGCGTGCTGATGTGCAGTCGGCGGGCGATCTCGGAACTGGAGTTGCCTTCGGCCAACAATTGCAGCACTTCGCGCTCGCGGGCGGAGAGTTTCTCCAACTCGCTCTCGCTTTGCTCGCCCCGGGCGCGGCGCAGGTAGTCCTGCATGACAACAGTGGACAGCGAGGAACTGAGGTAAGTGCCGCCTGCCAAAACGGTTTTGATGGCGGTCAGCACTTCGGTCAGGGCCGCCGTTTTCAGCACATAGCCCGCCGCTCCCGCCCGCAGCGACTCGAAGATGTACTGGCGGTCGGCGTGCATGGTGAGCATGACGACATGAATCCGGGGCAAAGCTTTACGGATTTGGCGGGTCGCTTCTATGCCATTCATCTCCGGCATGGCGACGTCCATGAGGACCACCTCGGGGTTCAGTTTTTGAGCCATTTTGCAGGCTTCCCGGCCGTCGCCTGCCTCGCCAACGATCTGGACGTCCCCTGATTTCTCCAGCAAGACGCGCATGCCGCAGCGGGTCAGGGCCAGGTCCTCCACCAATAGCACTTTTGTTGCCATCAATTGCCTCCTTTCGCATTCACTACAAGCAAGTTAACTTAATTTATACGAGGCATGGATTGCCTTTTCGGGCCTTGTGAGTCGGCGTGTTTCAATAACTCATTTCCAGGATAATGCGGGCGCCATGTCCTGGCTCCGATTCGACTGTCAGCCGCCCCTTGATGGCCAGCAAACGTTCTTGCATGCCGGCCAATCCCAAGCCGCGACGCGTTTGCGGCGCCAGGGCGTCCGCGGGATTAAAGCCACTGCCATCGTCGTCGAGGACAATTCTCAGGCCATCCTCGCGCCAATGAACTCCGATGACCACTTCTTTGGCTCGGCCATGCTTGGCGGCATTGTTGAGCAATTCCTTGATGGCCCGGAACAAGCATGTTGCCAGCGTGGCCGACAAGGGTCGGCGCTGGCCATATTCCGACACCGTCACTTGCGTTCCGGACTGAGACTCAAACTGCTCGCCGTACCAATGCAGCGTGGGAACCAGACCCAAATCCTCCAGCATCGCAGGATGTATTTCGAAGGTGAACGTACGAATCTGGTTGACAATTTCGTCAATCAATCGGAGCGACGTCACCCAATCGGCAGACGGCTGGCCATTGTCGCCGTTGCGGTTGGCCAAAACGCCCAGGTTCAGCTTCAAAACCGACAAGCCCTGGCCGACAGAGTCGTGAATGTCTGCCGCCAGCCTTGTTCGCTCCCTTTCTTCCGCCTCGGACAGCTGGTGCGCCAAGCTTCGCCTCTCCTCCTCAGCCCGCTTCCTTTCGGCGATTTCGCCGAGCAAAGCAGCTGTCCGCTCCTCCACCTTTTTTTCCAAGTCATCGCTGTCGGTCTTGACCTTGGCCAACAATAACACGACCGTGCAATAAACAACCAAACCCAGGCTCACGTTCACTGCTTCGACAACCGGTCCGTAGACGGCCGCGACGGTTCCCGTGGCGTGCGCCACGAACCGCAGGGCGGAGCAGACCACGGCCACGCACAACCCAAATCTTCGGCCCCCATACCAGGTAGCGACACAAATGGGGACTACATAGAAATAGGAGCGTGCAATGCCTTCCATTGCCTTCCAGTCAATGGCTGCTACCACCAGGACCAGCAACAGGCTTAGTGCCAAAATCAATGGTTTTGGCGCGTTTGTCGGAGACACAAGCGTTTTTTCCCAAGAAGGTCGTCAAAACAGCTCGAGGTTAGTTGCGGGACATGGCCGCCGAGAGGCGGGCGGAAACAGGTTTCCACCCAACGGCCATGTGCAAAAGTGCTTCATCAAGCAGGGCAATGCGCAGTTAAACCCTGCCCATTATAGCAGCCTGCCAAGATCCTTAAACTCCAAACCTTGCAATTATGATTGCCCATGGCGGGCATCGGCGCGATCTTCATCGACGGGGGCTTTTTGGATGTGTTGGGTGTGCAGCCGCGTTAATGGTCTCCGTCATGATCACGGGTAGAGTTTTGGTCAAAGCGTCCTTTTTCTCGCTTGACCATCCCTTGCACAAATACGCGAACCCCGGATTCACGTTGACATCGTAGGCCTGCGGATCTTCACGCCGTTGCAGGTAATTGGCCATGTGGTCCGCCATGGCCACCAACGCAGACAATTCACGGTGATCGGGATCGTCTTCATGTTGATGGTGAAACCGAATCACGGACTGGATGCCACGCGGCAAACCGTTGTGCTCCGCATAAAGGTTGCCTAATTGGCAGTGATCGGTCCCCAGCACTTGGCTCTCCCGGTGCTGAATGTCCGAATCCTCCAAGAAATCCATGGGATCGGCCCTTTGGAATTCGTCGGGGATGGTGATCGCCAGGAGAATCCTGCCCAGGTCATGTAGCAGGCCAGCCGCGAATTCCTCGCCTTGATAATTGAGCCGAAACACGCGGCTCAATCGCCGACAAAGCGTGGCCGTCAAAAAACAGTGCTGCCACAAAACCGCGCATAAGCCCTTGGTCGCCGGATCGGTTTTGCTGAACACGTTCCGCATCGACACTGCAAGGATTAGGTTTTGGCATTCCCGCAAACCAAGGCGGACCACCGCCGCATTGAGGCTTTCGATGGCATGGCCCCAATTGAACACCGGACTGTTAGCCAGCTTGAGGATGCTGCTCGCCAGGGCGACGTCGCGTTCCAGAAGAGCGCTGAGGTCCTTGGCGCTGGCATTTTCCTCATTGGCAAGGGCCATCGCTTGTTGGGCGGTGGCGGGCATGAGCGGCAAGTTGCGGAGTTCGCCCAGAAGGTCTTCGAGCTTGCGGCCAATGTAGATTTTGGTGGACGGAGCGTTATGTGGAACGGTAGTCATCATGGGCCTGCACTCCCGTCAATGAACTTCGCACAACCATTAACATACCTTATTCTGAGGCCACAGGCAGGCCTTGGGTCCGCCGCAGTCCCCGTTGTTGCATGTGCTCGGCCAGCATAATCCATTGATTTTGACTATCGTGCACTTGTGAC
>DASRAT010000320.1:0-2839 GCA_035638015.1 Gemmataceae bacterium
CGCGCAACCAAGGCCTTGAGATAGTGAAGGGTGACTTTGTGGCCTTGCTGGATGCCGATGATGTTTCTCCGAAACACCGGTTGGAAAAACAGATAGTTCTTTTAATTGAAAACCCTGAGGCTGTTGCATGTTTCACAGGATACTGGTCATTTGGTCCTGAAGGCATTTCCAAGGAGTATTGGGCCGATCGCAACGGCGGCGTCGCGGATTCACTTAGCTTTTTGACTGGGTGCCGGGTTTTGGGTGCTTCTGTTGTATTTCACCGCTTGAAGTGTCTTGGCCTACGGTATCCAGTTGGTGTTAATAGCGGCGAGGACCCCATTTTCTGCGCATTGCTGCGAACAAGAGGCGAATTCATTGTGGTACCAGAACCTCTTTACGGCTACCGGACTCGCCCGGGTCAAGCCTCTTGCAGATACACAGAGATGGAGAACTTCGAACAACGTCTGAAGTGGGTCCGCGCGCACTGGGCGGAATACTGGCCTGGAATGGGGCTCGCGGAGGTTGAGCGAAGAATGTGGCTGGGCCTGGCAGAAACTCTGGGATCCTTTTATTGGGTTCGCCAGCGGCAAAAATTCTTGGATGTGCGCAGCTATCTACGCAAAAACTGGCCGCGCCATTTACAACCGGCCAAGGAGTGCTCCCTGCGCTGGTATCCTGACTGGCTTTGGGCCTGCAAAGGCTGGCTGGATCAGCTTCGGGGACAGCAAGTCTCCAAAAAGAATCAGAATACACCAGCACAGTTCCAATCCACCAACGGTGGTTGAGAAGACCACCATTGACTCGCCACATGCGCGTACTATACCTCACCATGAACCCCAACCGCGCCAGCACCACCGTTCCCACGGAGGGTTGGTTTAAGTTCTTGCCCTCGCATGGCCTAGAGCCGGTGTTGGTGTCGAACGAAATAGGTGCTTTCCACACCTGGGCGACGCAGCAGGGCATTCCCGCCTACCACGTTTCCCTGCCCCTCCCCAGCAAGTGGGCGCCCTGGCGGTTTCTGTGGTCCCTTTGGCAACTTCGCCGCTTGGTGCGTCGGCACCGCATTCAATTGATTCATTGTAATGAGTACAATATCTACCCGATTGGCCAGTACCTGAGTCGCATTTGCGGTTTGCCGGTTGTTGTAAGCGTTCATTTCAACATGGGCCGGAGCTTTTGCGAATGGGCATTTAATGGTTCCCGCACACCAAAGCGAGTGTTTTTCGTTAGCGGTGGGTGCCAGGAGATTTGCCGTCCCGGTGTTGAAGGGATCATTCCAGAATCGGACTGGCGTATTCTTCCAAACGGCCTCGACCTTCAGCATTTTCGTCCCGACCAGGCATTGCGAGCCACGTTCCGGCAGACGCATGGCCTTACTTCGGAGCTAACCGTAGGCGTGGCCTGTGCCTTGCGGCCTCGAAAGCAATTGGAACACCTATTTGACGCGGTAGCTCGTTTGCCAATGGCAGGGATTCGAGTTTTGGTAGCAGGCAGCGCCATTTCGGGAGATGAGGTTTACGCCGATAATCTACTTCGCGAAGCAAAGAGAAAGTTGGGCGAGCGACTGATTCACGTTGGTCACTTGACTGAGCTGCGCGGCTTTTACAACGCTTTGGACCTTTTCGTCAACACCAGCGAGGAGGAAGCGTGCAGCATCAGCGTCTTGGAGGCCATGGCATGCGGCTGCCCCGTGGTTGGATACGCAAGCAAATCCGTCGACGAGCAAGTGCTTCCCGGCGGCGGAGAGATCGTCGAACAAAACCGGGTTGACCTGCTTAGCGAGTGTTTGACCCGTTGGCTAACCGACCCTGGCCGCCTTGCGGCAGGTAGCCACGGCGCCCGCCAGCGTGTCGAAGATAGTTACGACATCCGTAAAGTTTCCATGACCCTCCTCGGCGAGTACCAAGATTTGCTGGGAGTTCGCCCACAAAGACAGGAGGCGGTGTGCTCGCATCAGCAACCTCCAGTCGCGGTGTAACCCGGCAAGCAAACACCACGCCGCTCAAAATCTGCCTTACCAGCATGGCGCCCTTTGTGGGCGGCGCCGAAGTTGCCGTCGAGCGCCTGGCACTTGGTCTCATCGCCGAAGGCCATGAGGTCCTCCTTCTATTAGGTCGCTCAGGCGCCGTCCAAGACCGCCTGGATAAAGCCAATTTGCGCTGCATAGTCTCGCCCATGTACCACACTGACAAATGGCATTACCCCCGTTATTGGTTGGCCCGGCGACGGTTGCGACACATTCTGCAAGCCGAACTGCCCGACATTATCCACAGCAACGATTTGCCCACGCACCAGATCGTCTCCGACGCCGCTCGCGGTCTCGGCATCCCGCGCATCTGCCATCATCGCTTCCCCTTTCCCGGCAAGGCCATCGATTGGCTCAACAAATTCGGCGGCGAACGACACCTTTTCGTTTCGCGCGCATTGATGAATGAGATGCACGCCGAGTCCGACCGGCTTCGTGCGGCGCCCTGCTCAGTCGCTCACGACGGTTTGCCGCTGCCGCCGTTGCCGGATGCCAACCAGCGCTTAGATGCTCGCCGAAACCTCGGCCTGCCGGCCGACAAGGTCGTGACAATCATTGCCGGCCAAGTGATCGAACGCAAGGGTGTCGCTGATTTGATCGAAGCTTGGGCCTTGCTTGCTCCGGAGGCCGCTGCCCGCGCTCTACTTGTCGTGGTTGGCGACGACCTGGCGGGCCAAGCGGCCTATCGTCAACAAATGGAACAACTCGCCGCGCAGCGGGGCGTGGCCGTTAGCTTCGTGGGATTCCAAAAAAACGTCGCTGAGTGGCTCATTGCTGGTGATATTGCCGTGGTTCCCTCGCATGTCGAGCCGCTGGGCAACGCCACACTTG
>DASRAT010000321.1:0-2646 GCA_035638015.1 Gemmataceae bacterium
CCGAGGAATGGGTCATACACTGTGGTGCCTGATCAGTTTTCGGAAAGGACAGTCTACGCCTGGATGACACCCCGGGCGCGAGTCCGGCGTCACTTCGTTGGCGCTCAGTCCGCGCCTGAACCGCGGCGAGGCGGGGGCACGTGGGCGCCACGGAGGAGCACCGCCAACGTACGGGGACGACTTTCAGACCCATTTGTCGGGCGCGAGCCGCGGCCGCCACCTTGCTCCTGGAAGCTGGTGTGGATATAAGGTGCAAGAGCTCGTGGGTCACCGCCACATCCCTTGCTGAGTCAACTGGATCAATTCGCATAATGCCGATTGATGAGGTCGTTTTGCAACCACAACAATTTGCCAAAGGCACGCAGGGCCCGCACTTCTTTTTCCCGGTCCAGCTTTAGGCCTATGATGGTAACCGTGAGAGCGTCGGCCACGAAGCCCATCAGCGCATTCATTTGGACGAGCGGCACGACGATGTCCGCCGAGCCGGCCTTTTCGGTGTGGATTTTTCCCACGGTGTCGAGGAAGCCAACCATCTTCGCATCGTAAGGCTTGGTCACCAGGGCCGCCAGGTAGCGAGCCAGGTGTTGTTTGCGAAACTTGATTTGCGGGTGGTCCATCGTCAAGGCGTTGAGGTCCGCCGGTGTCGGCCCCTCGTAGCCGAACTGCCGTGGCAAAAAATGCCGCCACGTCGAATCGTAGGTATGCAATTTTTCGTAAACCGCATCGACGAGAGCCGGAACCAGGGGCGCCAATACGGAAGCCGCGCCGTGAATGGCCGCGTCGTCCTCTTCCGTGAAACCGATAAACTCGGAGAGATAACCGAAGCGGTAAGCCAAATCGTGTTCCAGCCGCGGTTCATCAATGTGTTTCATAATGCGTTCCTTTGGAGAGTGAAGTTGCTCGGACCACTACAAAACAAATCAGGCTAAACAATGCCAACGACACAAAGCCGAGGGTGAAAGCCTGCGTTACGCTGTAAATGACGCCCAGCAGCAGCGGCGGGAAAAATCCGCCCAGACCGCCAGCCGCTCCGACAAGCCCTGTCACTGTACCCACGGCCCGCGGAAAATGTTCCGGCACCAGTTTGAATACCGCGCCGTTGCCAAGCCCAATGGCGGCGGCCATTCCCAGGGCGCCCATGGTGAATGTGGTCATTAAAGGGCACGCCATGAACACGGCCATGATCGCGGTGATTGGGAACACCCACAAGAGAATGCGCGTGCCGCCAATGCGATCGGCCAGCCACCCGCCGACCGGCCGCATGGCCGTGGCCAGCACCACAAATCCCGCCGTCCGAAAGCCCGCGTCTTTTGGCGAAAGGTGAAAAGTTTGCGTCAAGAAAATCGGCAAATAGATGGCCATGGCGACAAAGCCGCCAAAGGTCAAAAAGTAATAAAGGCTCAGAATCCAACTCATCCTCACCCGTAACGGCGGCAAAAAATCGGCCAGCTTTTTGGCGGGGCCAACCCGGGCCGCATTTTGTGCCAACACAGCAAAGATCGCCAACCATGTAAGTGTGAGCACGGCAAAAACCCAAAAGCCCCAGGCGAACCCGAAAGCGCCGGCAACCACAGGCGCCCCGAAGGCCGCCAGCGATTGGCCGATGTTGCCGGCGCCATAGATGCCCAGTGCCTTGCCCTGCTCGCGCGGCGGATACCAGCCGCTCACAAAGCCGACGCCCACCGAAAAACTTGCCAGGGCAATGCCAATAAAGAAGCCACAAACGAGCAATTGCCAGTAGCTGTCCACCCAACCCATGAGCACAGCGGGAATAATCGACAGGATCATGACGACGATGAACACCACGCGGCCGCCAGCCTGGTCTGTCAAGATGCCGAGTGGAATTCTGCCCAAGCTGCCCAACAATACCGGGATGGCCAGCGCGATGCTAACCTCCATCGCATCGAGGTTGAGTCTTTGCCGCAGTAAGGGCATCATCGCTGACACGGAACCGAAAATCGCAAAGCAGCAAGCGAATGCGCCGGTGCCCAAAATGAGCTGCAAGGCATTGCCGGTTTGTTGAGCAACAGGGACTGGCGGATCCGCAATGGTTGCTTGTGCCATGACCAATCACCTCGGAAGGAGTGCACCAAATTTGGAATGAACCGAATTCTTGGCCAGTGCTGCGAGGATCGCCAGGCCAAAACAACCAACGCCGCCCAGCAGCAAACCAATGTCAATGGGGCCTGGTTCGGTCGCGAGGCCGTCGACTGCGGGCAGGATCATCAAATAAACGTCCAGGCACCGCCCCAGCAGCAGGACGACGCAAACTTTCTGCAAAATCGCTGCGTTGCGTTTGTTATTGCGGGGCAACAAGACAAAAAACGGCACCACCCAATTCAAAAGCACGTTAACGATGAACAGCGGTTGCCAGGCGCCCGCGAGGCGGTTGACGTAGTACGCTGTCTCCTCGGGAATGTTGACAAACCAGATCAGCATGTACTGGCAAAACCAGATGTACACCCAAAACGTGCTAAACGCGAACAGCAGCTTGCCCAGATCATGCAGTTGGTCGGCGGCAAGCTCCGCATTTGGTAACTCTGCCCTTTGCTTCCAAACGGCCAGCAGAGTCACTGTGGCCAACCCTCCCAGGAATAGCCCGGCAAAACTGTACAAACCGAACATGGTGCTGGCCCACTCCGGCTC
>DASRAT010000322.1:0-4639 GCA_035638015.1 Gemmataceae bacterium
GCCGACCTGTCGCCATTTCATGACCTACACTCGTGTTGAACCCCAATTGACTGTAAACCCCTCAACACGGGCCAGCCTGTGAAACGCCATCTGCCTCATCTGGAAACCCTCGCCGGCCAGGCTCACCTTGACGGCGGCTGGAGTTATAGCCCCGGCCATCCGGTGCATTTGGAGCCGACTTGCCTGGCTTTGCTGGCATTATCCATTGAGCGCCAACAGTTTGCGGATACCATCGCCAAGGGCCGGGCGGCCCTCGTCCGCTGTGCCGAACCGGATGGTGCTTTTCGTTTACCATACACCCGCGAGGAAGCGGTCTGGCCGACGGCCCTTGCGTTGCTTGTACAAAAAGTCCTTGATTTCCCTGCCGATGAAATCAATAAGACCGCCAACCGGCTGCTCGGCTTGCGAGGCCGTATTCTCGATAGTCAAGAAGCTGGTGAACATCAGGACATCAATCTCAAACTCGTCGGCTGGCCGTGGGCGGAAGGCAATTTCTCCTGGGCCGAGCCGACCGCGTGGGCTTGTCTGGCACTGCGCCATGTAGGTCAAGGCATTCATCCGCGTGTCGAAGAAGGCATCCGTCTGTTGCTGGATCGCGCTTCCGACGAAGGCGGCATCAACTACGGCAATCGTCGCATCCTGGGCCGCACCACGGAGCCGATTCCGGGGCCGACGGCTCTGATGCTGCTGGCATTGCAAAACCATGATGAAGAACCGCGCGTCGCCGCCGCCGTGCAGTATTTGCTGCGGCCGGTCCACGGCGACGATCTCGAACATCTCTGTTGGACGAAAATTGCACTGCACGTCCATCGCAAACTAATCGGCGTCGCCCCCGCCCTGCCGGCTCTCGATGCGGCAATCCTGAGTGCCCACGAGCGCCGGCAAGCAAACACTTGGGTTCGTCCCGCCCCGCTGCGGCAGGCGCTAACCGCGCTGGCGCTGAGTGTGGAGCAAGCCAATCCCTTTGAATTGCATGGGGTAGGGTGGGTAAAGTCTTCGGAACCCACCAAACTTGCACCGGTGGGTTCCGAAGACTCCACCCACCCTACTTCACGCAAAAAGTCGCTGGGCGAGAGATTTGGCTCTTGGTTCCGCGGCCTGGCGATCAAAGCCGCGGGGCAGATGCGACAAATTGAGGCGCCAAGCCAGGTCCACATTGCCCGCGCCGAAAGTTACGAAGATGATTTGGCCGGCATCGTGCAAAGCCAATACGAGCATTTCCGCGCCAAGGCGCCGCTTGCAGGCAAGCGTGTTGTCCTCAAACCGAACCTCGTTGAATACCACCGCGACAAGGTCATCAATACCAATCCGCGGGTTGTTGCTGCGATGATCGAATTGTGCAAAAAAGAAGGCGCACGCGAGATCATTGTGGCCGAAGGACCGGGCCACTGGCGCAATGTCGAATACCTGGTTGCGGCCAGCGGACTTGGCGATGTTTTGAAAGAGCATGGTATTTCATTCGTGGATCTCAACCACGATGAGCCGGTCAAAACGCCGAATCTGGGTCGCTTGACCGGGTTGGAATACATCTACCTTTCCAAAACGATCGCGACCGCGGATGTGGTGATTTCCCTTCCTAAATTGAAAACGCACCACTGGGCAGGCGCAACTTTGTCGCTCAAAAACCTGTTCGGCACATTGCCAGGCATCTGCTACGGCTGGCCCAAAAACGAACTGCACTGGCGCGGTATTGACAACAGTATCGTGGATATCGCCCTTACGCGAACGCCGGAATTAACCGTGGTGGACGGCATCATCGGCATGGAAGGCGACGGCCCGCTCAACGGGACAGCCAAGCACATGGGTGCGCTTATCATGGGCAATGACCTGTTGGCTGTGGACGCGACTTGTTGCCGGCTGATGATGCTCGACCCGGAGAAGATTGGCTATTTGGTGATGGGTGCGGCGAAAAAGCTGGGGTTGTTGAAGGAAAACGAGATCAAGCAAATTGGCGAAACGATTGGGGGATTGGCTCAGCCGTTTGAGACGGTGCCGCATTTCATTGGCATACGGATGCGCGCGCCGGCGATGTCAGCGTAATTGCCGGATTGCAGTGCCTTGCAGCTATTGCCGCGACTCACCATTCATCACCCTGTCGCCATGTCGCCCTCGCCGCCGCCAGTCTAGCCGCCAACGCCCACGCATCGTACCTCAACAGCATGCACCCGCAAGACCCCGAACTCGCCGAACTGGCCGGCGGATTCATTCATGAGCTGAAAAACCATCTCAGCACGCTCGGCCTCAATTTACAGCTCTTGGCCGAGGACTTCGCCAATCCCGAAAACCAGCGCGAACGCCGCGCTTTGACGCGAGTGCAACGGCTCCAGGGCGAGTGCCAACGACTCGTCGATGTTGCCAATGATTTCCTGCGCTTTGCCCGTATCAAAGACCTTGACCTTGTCGCCACCGATCTCGGCAAGATCGTCGAGGAGATGCTCGATTTCTTCGGCCCCACGGGACGGTCAGCCAACATCGAGATCAAGACTTTTATCCCCGCCGATCTGCCGATGGTATTAATGGACCGTGAGCTATTCAAACAAGCCATGCTTAATCTAATGCTGAACGCCGAGCAAGCCATGTCCAGTGGGGGTGAATTGACGATCCAGGCGGCCCGTGAAGGCACAGAACCGCCGAGCGTGTGCTTGACGCTGATCGACACCGGCAAGGGCATCAGCCCCGAGGTGTTGCCGCGGGTGTTTGAGCCGTTTTTCTCCACGAGGCAGGGCGGTACAGGTCTCGGTTTGCCCACCACCAAACGCATTGTTGAAGCTCATGGTGGATCAATTCAGGTGCACAGCGCAGTGGGTCGCGGCACGCAGTTTACGCTCAACCTTCGCATTGCACCCACGCAGTTGCAAGTCATCCGCGAACAGCCGTTAGGCACAGTGACCAAGGAAAATCCGTCATGACGATGCGTCCCCCGTTGGCCAATTTGAACGGTGAGTTGATGCCGCTGGACCAGGTCAAGGTTTCCGCCCTTGATCGCGGTTTCCTTTTTGGCGACGCCGTTTACGAAGTTCTCCGCATTTATAAGGGCAAACCCTGGCTCCTGGCCGAGCACTGGCAGCGCTTGGTGCAAAGTCTGGCGGCGATACGCATTCGTGGGGTGGACCTTGATCGGCTCAAACGCCGTATGTTCGAGACCATCACGGCAAGTGGTTTCCAGGAGGCGCTTGCCTACATTCAAATCACCCGGGGAGCGGCGCCGCGCTCGCATGCGTTTCCGGTGTCGGCGACGCCATTGGAATTCATGTTCGTGCAAGATTATGCCGATCCGTATGCCGGCAAGCGCGTGGCAGGCGTCGCTGTCATCACTCATCCAGACCTAAGGTGGCAACGCTGCGACATCAAATCGACTAACCTACTCGGCAACGTGCTGGCTACGCAGGCAGCCGCCGAGGCCGGCTGCGCCGAAGCGTTGCTGTATAAGCCCGACGGCACGCTCACCGAAGCGACTCACAGCAGCTTTTTCGCCGTCATCGACGGCATACTCCTGGCCACGCCGCTAGGGTCGGAGATTTTGCCAGGGATCACCCGAGCGTTTTTGGAAAAGCTGGCAGCCCGCATCGGCGTGCCGTTTCACGAGCAACACTTGAACAAGGACAGTGTGACCAAAGTCTCCGAGTTGTTCTTGTCGGGCACGGGCGCGGAGGTTTTGCCCGTAGTCCGCGTGGACGGGCAAACCGTTGGCAATGGCAATGTCGGCCCAGTGACCATGCGGCTTTATGAGGCCTATCAACAAGCTGTCAAAGAATTTGCGTCGGCGCGATTTGGCAGCGGCACGTGCCGCCGTTTCGGGCTATGCTTGTAAATCAAGCCGATTATTCACGGTGCGCTCCCTTTCCCCAGGAGTTCCCATGCCGCTGCTCGCCGCCGAACCCAATGTTTACCCGGCCGATTTGTTCGATCTTGGCGCGGAAGCCGTCGCTGCCGAAAGCCACTGGTGGGTCTTGCATACCAGGCCGCGCCAGGAAAAGGCCCTGGCCCGGCAACTCCTGGAGCATCGCGTTCCGTTTTATCTACCGACCATCGCCAAACGGCTGAGGATCAAGGGCCGCAACCTGACATCGCATGTTCCCCTTTTTCCCGGCTACGCTTTCATGATGGCGGACCGCGAGCAACGGGTTGCGGCTTTGACCACCAATCGCATTTTCCACACGCTGCCGGTGACCAACCAAAACGCCTTGTGGAACGACCTGCGGCAGATTTCGCACCTCATCACCACGGGAGCGGCCATCACACCAGAAGACCGGCTGGCGCCCGGCGACATCGTCGAAATCACCAGCGGTCCTTTGACTGGACTCAAAGGCAAAATCCTGCGCACGGCCACGGGACAGCGCTTTGTGGTCGAGGTGGATTTCATTCAGCGCGGGGCGTCGGTGATGTTGGATGATTCGTGCCTGACTGCAAGCAGGGAACAATTCGCGTGATTTTTTAGTCCGGCAAAGGACGGCCGTCCTACGAAGACCTTGCAGTCCCCCAATCGCTCAGCAGCGTCAATGCCATCGCCGGCAACGCCACTGCCAGAACCAAAATCCACTGCCCGATCGTCAACGGTTCCAACTGGAAAAACCTTGCCGAAAACGGCACGTACATGCTCGCCAAATATCCCGGTGCCGCGGCCAGTGCCAACCAACGA
>DASRAT010000323.1:0-3804 GCA_035638015.1 Gemmataceae bacterium
TGAGGTCCAATAACATGAAAACTCCTCGGCACGTTGCAGCCCTCTTCACTCTGGCCGTCTTGACTTTGACGAGCCAAATAGGCCTGGCCCTGCCTGACACGCAGGCGCCGCAACCAAACCTTCCGCCCAAGGAAGTAAAGGATTTGCTTCCCTACAAACGTTTTGCCCCGCTCAAGGGCCATGCCGTTGGTGTTCTAATCCTCAATGGCAACGAGTTCAGCCAAACGGAGGGTCGCACAGGGCTTTCCTCTCATTTCTGCACCAACATGTCGAGCTATGATTGGATTTACTTACCGCACGTGCCAGGCAAGCCGGGCAACAAACTGAAGCTGCCAGTCGGCGAAAAAGGGGATAAGCAGGAATTCGCCGTCATTTTTGGCGACAGTCGTGACGCGATTAAAGCCCTTGGCGTCTCTGCCGACTACACCCTGGCCGAAGTCGAAGTAAACGGCGGCCAGGGCCGTCCGGCGACCCAGGAAGGCTTCGTGGTCACGGGCATCCGCGTCTTGGAGGGAACCAGGGACTATCCTCTCAAAACCGCCGACGTGATCAAGGAAGCGCGGGACAGGCTTACGAGAGACCTCAAAACGCGAGAAAGGGCCGTCGAAGAAGCGCTTGGCAAGATAGCCAAAAGAGTTCTGAAAAAGGACCAACGGCCAACGGGGCCGCGCGAAAACAAGGAGGTCATGTACGTCACCTGGATACCGGAAACCCAGCGTCAGCTTGTGTGCTTCCGCATGGAAATCGCCGACGGCAGCTACAGCAAAGTGAAAACGATGTGGACAGGTCCGAAAGCACAGCAAAAGGTAGTTACCGTTTCGGCTGGACCCCGGTTTGGATTGGCATATACGGTGAAGTACGGGGCGGACAAGACCGGGCAAATAGTTAATACCGAAGTGTCGCCGTTCGTGGAATTTGACAGTTGGACAGGACCGCGGCCGGAGCAGCAGGTGCAGGGGGACAAAAAAGGATGAGGTTGCTCAAAGCCAGAGATTGCGGGAGTATCGCTCACCTGCCCACGCAAAGTCGTGGACCTGGCAAACGGTTTTGTCGGAGCATGCTCACGCTTTTCCCAGCATGACGCGAGCCGCATTCCACCCAGCCGCGCCCATGACGCCGCCGCCGGGATGGGCGGCCGAGCCGCAGATGAAGAGTTTTTTGATGGGCGTTCGGTAATCGGCAAAGCCCGGCACCGGGCGGAACATGAATAGCTGGTGCAACAGCATCGAACCCTGAAAGATGTTGCCGCCGGTCAGCCCAAAGGTCCGCTCCAAATCGAGCGGGCTGACAATCTGGCGGGCGATCACCGATTGCTTGAAATTTGGGGCATATTCATTGAGCAAATCGAAGCAGCGGTCGGCGAATTTGTCTTTCTCGGTGTCCCAGGTGCCTTCCTTGAGTTTGTAGGGGGCGTACTGGATGAACATCGACATCAGGTGTTTGCCGGGCGGGGCCACAGTTGGATCGACGACCGACGGGATGGTGCATTCGAGGATCGGGTCTTTGGACGGGCGGCCGTATTTGGCGTCGTCATAGCCGCGTTCGATGTAATCCATGTCGGGGCAGATATGGATGGTCCCGCGGTGCTGCGGGCCGGGCTGTTTGCCGGGGCAGGCTTTGAAATCGGGCAGTTCGCTGAGGGCGACGTTGAGCTTGAGCGAGGCACTGTCGTAATTGATGTTGGCGACGGCCTGGGCGAACTCGGGCGGCAGCAGTTTGGGGTCGAGCAACTTTTGGAAGGTCAGATTCGGATCGAGATTGCTGGCGACGGCGCGAGTGGCCTCGAAGCTGTCGCCGGATTTGAGGGTGACGCCGACAGCGACGCCGTCACGCACGTCGATTTTAGCGACTTCGGCTTCAGTGCGGATTTCGACGCCGAGATCCTTGGCGGCCTTGGCCAACGCCTGTGACAGACCGCCCATACCGCCGCGGGTGTAGCTCCAGACGCCGCGTTTGCCGTTGGTCTCTCCCATGACGTGATGGAACAAAACGTAGGCGGTGCCCGGCATCGACGGGGATGCGAACGCGCCAATGATGGCGTCGGTGGCCAGCGTAACTTTGAGTTGCTCGGCTTCGAACCAGCGATCCAGGATGGGACGGGCTGCTCCGGTAAGAATCTCTACGGCTTCCAACATCGACGGACCGAGGCCTTGCATTTTGCGGCCCAGCATCGCCAGTTTCCAGTAACCGCCCAGGCCCGGCTTCAGCAGGTTGACCGGCACTTCCACGAGCGTCGGCTCGATGACGGACGCGACGCGGAGCAGCATGTCTTCGTATTTGGGATAATTCTCGGCGTCCTTGGTGCTGAACTTGGCGATCTCGCGGTGGTTGAGTTGGCTGTCCGGTCCCATCAGAAGGTAACGATTGTCCGGGAACGGCGAAAAGGACGAAGGGCTGCGTTCCAGCGACTCGAAGCCGTATTCGCGCAACTTTAGGTCTTTGATGATCTCGGGGCGAAAGAGGCTATTGACGTAAGCCGCGGTCGAAACCTTGAAGCCGGGGAAGGTGTTTTCCTCGGTGACGCAGGCGCCGCCGACCAGGTAACGGCGTTCCAAAACCAGCACCTTCCACTTGGCGCGGGCCAAATAGCAGGCCGTCACCAGACCGTTGTGGCCTCCGCCGATGATGATTGCGTCGTATCGTCCTGGCATGGTTTCTCCTGAGGGTTGAGGGGTCAGGGGTCAGGGGTCAGGCAACTTGCGACATGCTCTGACCCCTGGCCCCTCAACCCTGTTCCCTTTTTTCGTACATTCTTCCGGTATCGACCTGCTCGAAGCCCAACCCCTGGCACAGCTTGAAGGCCGCTTCGTTGTCGCTGGCCAATTGCAGTTCGATTAGCTCGAGCAATTCATCCTGGGCTTTGCGCAGCACCTGGGTCATCAGAAACTTGCCGATGCCTTGTTTGCGCAATTCGGGCTTTACCCACCAATCGGTCACGCCGGCGGCGGGCAAGCCCCAGCGGTAGCTGAAACCTTCCATCTCCCACATGGTGGCCTGGGCGACGCTTTCATTATTGGTCTTGTCTATCAGCGAAAACACGCGCGGCTCGGCGCCGCTGTAAACGTTGTAGGCCCACCATGAACTCAAACGCGACGTGGCGTCTTCCTGGCACTCGAAACGCTGGCGATGGTTCACGAACCGAGGATCGAAGACTTTGATGGGCACTGCCAAACGGCGTTGCAGAACTTTCACCGTGCGGCAAACGCTGTAACCACGGCGCGTGAAGAACAGGTCGGCAGACGCGTCGCTGGCCAGGACGCCCGGTAGATCGCTGCCGCCATACATGCCCAAGTAAAACGGATTGAGCGGCGCCATGGCGCCGCCGAAAAGCCGGGCCGCGCCGCGGCCACGAAGGTATTGCTCGCTTTGCCGCAATAGCTCGGTGGCAATGCCCCGGCCACGATACGAGGGCCGCACCACAAGCATGCAGGTAACGCCGGTTTGCGTGTCCAAGGTGTTGCGGGCCGCATCGGCTCCAAAGCCGGCGTGCACAAACCCGATGAGACGGCCGTCGTCCTCGGCGATAATCAGGCCTTTGGGATCGAAGAACAATTTGCTGAAGGTGAACCGCTCCAGGGGCGAGCTGGTGCGCAGCCGCACGGCCCCGCGGCCGCTGAGAGCATCGTTCCAGACCTCCGCCAGGCCCGGCGAATCGGTGTTGCGATAAGTGCGATATTGAATCACGGCGACGCCTTCACTGCCAAAACACGGCAGGGGCCAGGCAGGCTGCGAGCTTGTGCCGGCACCATCTCAAACATTATAGATAGGAACATCGCTGCGTGTAGCCGCCACTGTCGCTACACG
>DASRAT010000324.1:0-10898 GCA_035638015.1 Gemmataceae bacterium
GTTACGATTGCAGCAGACCGTGCGTTCGCGAACTTCTTGCACCGTCTCACATTTGTAGGCGGTGTATTTCTCGACGCGTTGTTCGGTCTTGCAGGTGATCTTTTTCACCTGATAGGTTTCGGGGACGCACTCGGTTACGCAGATGGTGCGTGTAGTCGGGCAACAACTGCCAGGGGCAGTTTGCACTGCGGGCGCCGGTTGAGCGGCCGCAGGCGGCTGGGCCGACGCACGGGCCGGGGCGGCAGCAGCCACCACGGCAACGATGCCGACCAGCATTGCGATACGGACGGATTGCCTTACCATGCCTTCTCCTTTGTTGCGGTACTTGCCGATCCGCCCGTCCACGGGTTACCACGCCGTTGGGGGGATCGCACTGTTGGGAAACTACCTCACACCTAATATGCCCAACGTAGGCAAACGCGGCCGGCAATGCCCTCCAAGAATGTGGCAACTTGGGCGGAATCTGCACGGCCTGTGACGTTCAGGCCAGCAGTGCGCACAGCACCGGCAATGACGACTGCAAAGGCAGGCTTTAGTCCAAAATCATGGGGATTTTGTAAACCTGGAAAATCTAGGCAAACCCAGCGCTGCCTGCGGCTGGTAGCGTCACCGCCAGACAAAAAAGCGACATGATTCGATGCCTTGGTCAAGTTTCTGTCGTCAACGGACGATATAGTTTTATTGTCTTGCGTTGACCGCTGCCCAAATTGCCCGGCGCTGCTTCTTGGCGTCAACGCCGAATCCATTTCATAGGTGTACCGTGATCGACTGGACCATTTCATGTGGGGGCTGCCGCCGCGTTTGGAAAGCGGCTAGCACGTATTCTGTTTATCGCCGTCAAGCCATTGAATCCTGCCCCTGCCCCCAGTGCGGGTCTTATACGCTGTGCTGCCAGGAACCGGCAATGAAGGTGAAGAGACGCCCACAAGCGAAGCCGTTTGGACTCGCACCAACACGGCAAACGGCGTTGGCCGGATAAGAAGCGGACATGGAAACGGCCTGCCAAAAGGGCCGAAGGGCCAAAGTTTAAACCGCTTGCCTTATGGCGACTCACGGGCACATTGCAACGACTTCCATTTCAACAGCCCCCTTTCAAGCCCTTCGCCAATGACACCAATACCCCGCCAAGAAGAGCGCTCCCATGGCGCTTAGCATCAACGCACCAGGTTCGGGAACAGTGCTGACGAAAGTTTCGAAGCCAAGATCCAGGCTGGGGGATCCACCGCCCCAGCTGTGGTTGCCCACGACTTGTTCGAACGACCCACCATTGCCGTAGACGTTGGTGTTCTGGCCGTTCCATTGATAGGTCAAGCCGGACGGAGTGTCGGCAGACGCGTGCAACACGATGGCAAAACTGTCGCCCGCATTGACGTGCAAATTGGCTGGCGAGACATTGATGGGTAGAAAGACCAGGGATGTTCCGACATCGGTGGACGGGATATGCACCTGAAGGAGCGAATCCTCGGCTAAATTGGACGGCGCTCCTGTCGACGTAAGACGGCGCAGCTCAAAGACGAGATTGCCGCCGACAGGCGTAGCTTCAAAACGCCGCACGAACACGTCGATCTCAACGAGGGTTCCGCTCATCCCGACCTGAAACGTTTGGGCACGGTATTGGTTGGAATTAATGCCGCCAAATCCCGCACTCAGCGTAATCTGGCCGGTTGGGTCAAAGCCTTGGTCGAGAATCATACCCGCTTGACTGGGTCGCGGCTGGGCAATCAGCAAGAGAACCGCTGGGAGAGAAAGCCAAAGCTGAAATCGGCTACGTTTCATGATTCGGCCCCTCGTTGAGCCTTGACCCAACGCACATGCGCAAATGCCGGGCCGGCAATGGAAGCCTCCTGCCAATTCACTCCGAGAAGCTGACCCGGTCATTTTGTACAGAATTGCATGGCTCACTTATATCGCAACACACGGACAATATCAACTCTCACCAATCAGCAAGATTCAGCTTCAATCCTTCCGCATTCCGCCAGGCAGCCTCGAATTGCTGCTGAACCGCTTCTGCCGCATGCGTTTTGCCCTGAGCCTTGAGGCTTTCCATCAACCCAAACAGTGAACGCGGATTGCGGCGATTGATCTCCAAATCCTTGCGAAAAACCTTTTCCGCATCCTCTGCAAGTTCCATGCGCAGCAAAGCAGCGCCTAGCGCCTCGCGCACTGGTATGGGCCAATCAGGCGGTTCCGCATAATGAAGTTCATCCTGTATTGCGACCGCTTCTACCAAATAGCGCCGCACAGCGGCGTTGCTTTCATTTGTTTTGGCGATGCTGTTGAATTTGGCTTTGAGAACGTATCTTGGGATGTCCAGTACGGATTTCGCCATGTTGCGGCGGCGAAAACGCCGATCCTCCGGGATGGTTTTGTATGTTTCCTCAAAGGCCGAAATCTCGACTTCGGCTTCTTTAAGTTGACTTTTGGCGACGAATGCCATGCCACGCGCATGGTGCCAAATCGCCTTGCTGAGGATCAACTTTGCATCGGGAGCCGGGCTCTTCAGAATGTCGTCCCACCGCTGGAAGCGCACCTGTATAATGGTGGGCATGGCCATCATGGCGTCGAGCATGGGCATTTTTTCCACATGTGGCATTGCGTGGCCAACCAGCTTTTCGGCGCAGATCATGGCATCGGTGTAGCGGCCTTGCATGGCGTGCGCAGCCGCGCCGAAGTGCAGATTGTGACTGTAATACTGCATCGGATAAACGCCCGTGATGTTGAACCGGGTGAAATAGGCGTGATCCACGGCGGCTGCTTTTTCGCAGGCTGCTGCCGCAGCGTCATAATCGCCGACGCGGATGTAGATGTGGGCCGGCATGTGCACCAGATGGCCCGCCTTGGGCGCGAGCTTTGCCAACCGATCGGCGGAGGCCAAGGCGTGCTCAGGATGGGGCGACGCTTCCAAAGCATGGATGAGGTAGTGGTTGGCCCCGGTGTGATTGGGATCGCGCCTAATGACCGATTCCAGGACCGCGACGATCTCTTCTGTTCCTTCATGCGGCTTGCCGTTCTTGGCCCACAAATCCCATGGCCGCAAGTTCATGGCGCTTTCAGCGTAAAGTGTAGCCGCGTCCAGATCATCGGGATACTGCTTGCACAATTCACCCATCGCCTGTTTGTAATTTTGGAGCAACTTTTTCTTGTCCGCCTTGGCGGGATCGGCGGCATAGCGCTTGGTCAATGCCTCGATGTAACGCCGCTCATGCTCCGGCGCATGCTTGGCCAGCACAACAGCTTTCTGAACCTTGGCATAAGCATCTTTGAGATGAGCCTCATCGGCATCGCGGTTATAATTTGGTCCCAAAACAAGTGCCATACCCCAGAAGGCCATGCCCAGTTGCGGGTCCAACTCAGCGGCTCGCTGAAACGCTCGGTGGGCTTCGTCGTGATTGAAGCCATAAATCAGTCGCAGGCCCTGGTCAAAAAACTTTTGGGCTTCGGCATTTTTGGTCGAGACAGGATGATGGATGGCGCCAAGGCCATCGAGAAGGACGGCGGGCTTTTGCTCTTGGGCGTCACAACGCGGCGCCATCGTCAAACTAATGAGGAAACTGCCAAAACAAATGGGGAGAGTCTTCATGTGCTGGCTCCAATTACTTCTCGGTTTTAGTCGTCTCTTTCAATTCGCGCGATCGCTTGGCTGCCAATAACCACCACGCCCGATGCGCCGGCAAGTCGCGATCGAGGTTTTTCTGAAACTCTTCCCACGCCTTGACGGCTTTCGGCGGGTCTTGCAATTGCACTAGCATGGCGTGAGCGGCCTTTTTTTCGATGTCGTCAGCGGGTTCAAACCCCGCGGTCAGGCCGTTTTTGGTCACCACTTTTTGCAAGTTTTTTTCGCGTTTGTCCACGCCATCCAGAATGGCAAGATGGGCCAGCGCGAATAAGCCGCACGAGCGCTTATCCGACGGCGTCGGCCGCGGTGGTCCGTCCTTGTATTTCGCCAATTTTGCCCAGGTCTCACGCGCCGCTGACAACTCTCCGCTGTCCTCCGCATCCATCGCCCTGCGGCATTGCGTCTCATCTTCGTCGAGCGGGATTTTGAAATCGATCCGTTTTAACAGTCGCCGTTCGTATTCGTCGGCGTCGATGTCATCCGCCCACTTGCGGACGTTGCGGGTTGGCTCGTCGTCCTGACCGCCGAACAGGGTCAAATATTTCGAGATCGCACCGTTTTGGCGGGCCGCCGCTTTGCGCTCGAGATCGCCGGTTGCCATCAATTGCTCGATGCTTTTGAAAAGTGCATCCGGGCTGGGCGGCACCAGCAAAAACGCCAACAGGCCACCGATCACGCCCAACAAAACAATCCCCAATATGGCTGCTTTAAACCAAATCCGCTGGTAAAACGCCAATCCCTCGCTGCGCCGCTTCTTTTTTTTCTTACCCAGCAACGCCCGCACGGCCTCCTTGTCATCCGCATCGACCATGGCCGCTTCGGGCGGTTTGTCTTTGTTGCGCGTCCTGGCCGCGTCCAGTCCCGCGGCTTGTTGCGCTGCCACTTTTTCTTCAACACGTCCCAAGGCGTCCGCGACCATCGCAGCATTGTAGGGCCGCCGCTCGGGGTCTTTCTCCATCAGTTGACACACCAGCGTGTCGAGAAAAACGGGGACATCCAGCACCAGCCGTGACGGCCGTTCAAACTTGCCTTTGACGTGCTGCATGAACATTTCCATGGCGCTGTCGGCCTCGAACGGCTTCTTACCGGTGATCAGCTCGTAAAACATGACGCCCATCGAATACAGGTCCGACCTGGAGGTCATGTTGCGCTCGCCCTTGCACTGCTCGGGCGACATGTAGGCCGCGGTGCCGACGGTGCAATTGGCCTCGGTGATGGCGGTGCGGTCAAGATCCTTGGCAATGCCGAAATCGGTCAGCTTGACAGTGGCATCCTTGAGGATCATGATGTTAGACGGCTTGAGATCGCGGTGAACGATGCCCTTGTCGTGGGCATGCTGGAGAGCGGCGCAAAGCTGACGGCCGAGTTGGACCACCTCCTCCCAGCTAATGCGGCCGCGCCGGGCCATGACCTTGTCGAGCGACTCGCCTTCGACATACTCCATGGCATAAAACGGCGTGCCGCTGAAGTTGCCGGCGGCGTAAAGACGCACAATATTGGGGTGTTTGAGTTGCTTGAGGATTTCAAACTCACGCTCGAAGCGCTGTTTGACCACTTCGTTGGCCGCCAGGCCGGTAGCGACAATCTTGATGGCGACCCATTTGCCCGACTCGTTATGCTTGGCGCGGTAGACGCTGCCCATGGCGCCGGCGCCGATTTCCTTGTCGATGGTGAACGGCCCAATAGTTTTGCCGGCGAGCATGGCGTCATCCCCGAATGGGACGGTTGAGGTGCGGGCAGTGGCGGTGTCTTCTCTGTTGAACCACAGCGCCCTTTTTTTTACTGTAAACATACACCTATGGCGAGCCGAGACCGTAAGAGAGCGTAGGGTGGGTGTAATCTTCGGAACCCACCAAATCGCGCGGTGGGTTTCACCCACCCTACTTGGTTCGCGAGAAGGGAACGTAGGGAGATCGACATGGCGAAAACCCTTGATGCGTTGTTTGATTATCTCGACAGCCTGGAAAGCCGCGTGGAGTTGCCGCGCCTGGTGAGTGAATTGGCGGAGCTAGACGTGGACTGCGCCGAACTGCGAGAGCACATGATTTTCTCCAATCGCCAATACGCGCGCAATCTGGTGCGCAAAAGCGATTGGTATCATTTGCTGGTGCTGTGTTGGAAGAATGGCCAGCGCAGTCCAATTCATGATCACGCCGGCTCCAGTTGTGGCGTGCGTGTGCTGCGAGGCACCATGACCGAAACGACCTTTGGATTTGCTCCGAATGGCCACGTCAAGGCAATCCGATCTCGCGATTTAGAGGTTGGTCAGGTTTGCGGCAGCCAGGATGAGGACATGCACCAGGTGTCTAATCTGCAAGCGGGCGACGCGGATTTGGTGACGCTGCACGTCTATTCGCCGCCGCTGTTGTGGATGGGGACCTATTCGCTGATGGACACGACGCGTGGGCAGGAGCCGATGTTGGTGGAGTTCTGCGATGCGGCGGGGATTTGATTGAAAGACGACTTTATTGATTGATTTTGTGTGGATTCGCCATGCCTTTTGTTTGAAAAAGATGCCTTTGAATTATGGCACAGCGCTCGTAAACAACTTCATGAGGCAAACGCGCAACCCCCTTCGGATTGAAAGCAGCCCCTCATGCCAAAGTTCGGCTTCGTCATCGACAACCGCAAGTGCATCGGCTGCCATGCTTGCACGGTAGCCTGCAAAAGCGAACATCAAGTCCCGGTTGGCGTGGACCGCACCTGGGTCAAATACATCGAAAAGGGCACCTTTCCCCACAATCGCCGGTTGTTCACGGTGATGCGTTGCAACCATTGCGAGTGGGCCCCGTGTGTCACGATTTGCCCCGTCACCGCTCTGCACAAACGCGATGATGGCATCGTGGACTTCAACTCCGACCGCTGCATCGGCTGCAAGGGATGCATGCAGGCTTGCCCTTACGACGCGCTCTACATCGACCCGGACACCAACACGGCGGCGAAATGCAACTATTGCACGCATCGCATCGAGATCGGCTTGCAACCCAGTTGCGTGGTGGTCTGCCCCGAGCAGGCGATTATTGCTGGCGATATGGACGATCCGAACACGGAGATTTCGCAACTGCTGGATCGGCATCCTGTGACGGTCCGCAAGCCCGAGAAGGAGACGCGGCCGAATCTGTTTTACATCGACGCCGATGAAGCTTCCCTGGTCCCGACGCGAGCGGCAGCGGACGGGCGGACCATGTGGAGCCGCGGCAATTATGTATCGACAGACGGCAAACTGGCTTTGCCGGTGGTCGGGGCGGAGTCGGCACCGAGACGGGCCTACGATGTGCGACCACGCGCTCCCGCTTGGGGTTGGGAGGTCGCCGCGTATACGTGGACCAAGTCGATTGCCACAGGCGCTTTTCTGGCTGTCGTGGCGGCGAAGTTCTTGGTGGGCACCTCTCTGGCGTCAGCCCTGGCACTACCGTTGGGCATCATCGCCTTGATTTTTTTGACGCTGACGGCCGGGTTACTCGTGGCCGATTTGAAACAACCGCGACGCTTTCTTTATGTGTTGCTGCGGCCGCAATGGCGATCCTGGCTTGTCCGAGGCGCCTATGGCCTGACAGCGTTCGGCGGGCTTTTGACACTCTGGCTTATTTGCCACTTGGCGGGCGCCGATGCGATAAGGGACATTCTTCTTTGGCCAGGAGCTGTGCTGGCCGTCTTTTCCGCGGTCTACACTGCCTTTCTGTTCGCTCAAGCTAAGGGCCGAGATTTCTGGCAGAATCCGCTGCTAAGTTTGCATTTGTTGGCCCATGCCCTTCTGGCTGGCAGTGCCGTCTGGCTATTGGCCGAGGTTTTTTGGGGCGGCGAGGTGTCCAGCGCGGCGTCATTGGCATTGGCAGGCACGTTGATCTTCAGTTTGATTGCGCTTACCGCGGAGATATTTACCATGCCGCCGACGACGGACGCCAGGATGGCGCTGGACTGGATCATCCACAAACCGATGGGCCGTTGGTTTTGGGGAGTCGGCATTGCCGTGGGGCATGTGTTGCCATTGGCATTGTTGGCCACGGGTGTCGGCGTATTGGGGGCTCTTGCCGCCTTCGCGGCTTTGGCGGGGTTGTATGTCGTTGAATGGCTGTGGGTGCAGGCGCCGCAAACGGTGCCGTTGAGTTGAGACACAGTCAAATTCAAACGATCTGCTCACGCGGACCAATCCTCCACCGCCAAGCCGGGAATTCGGCCGAAGTCGGCGCGGTTCCGTGTCAAAACCGTCAACCCATGCGTCAAAGCAATGGCCGCGATTTTCAGGTCCAGCGTTCCCACGTGCAACCGGGCGGCCCGTAGTTGTTGGAATTGGCCTTCGCACCCTGCGTCAAACGGCACGAGGGGAAACTGCCGAAACATCTCCGCGGCAGCAGCCAGATGGCGGTACGCGTCAACGTGGCGTTTGCCGGTGAGCACATGCGCCAAGGTGGCGAGACGGCCACGCATGGTTTCCTCGATATTGATCGGGCAAATCCCCACGGCGTCGGCAGGGTGGATGGCAAGGCGTTGCATCAAAGGCGGATGCTTGAGGTAATAAAATGTCAAGTGATCGGTGTCGAAGAGGAACTGGAGCATTTCTCATCGGCCTCCCGGATCGCTTGTTCGTAGTCTTGTCGACGAAGCCGAGCCAGTTCGGCCACAAACTCTTGTTCCAGGGGATCATTCGGATCGCCGTGCCCCTTGAAGTGGAGCAGCGGATTGACGGGCGGGACTTCCACCGGAATCAATTGCCCGGAGGCGATCCAATCGCTGAGCATGGCGCGGATTTGCTCAAGGGCTTCCGCGCGTGTGGCTGCGGTTGCACTCAATTCGGGCACGCCGACAACCTGGGCAGTGAACTGGCCCGATGGAGCAGTGCGGCCAACGACCCAGTGCTGAATCGTACCGTTTTGAATGGTGCTTGGAGCGGCCATTGGTTTTGCCTCGGACGTATTAATTAGGTTATTGTAACGCTCTGATACGACAAATAGTAGACAGCTTGACGGCAGCGGGTAGCGACTGGGGAACCTCCTGCCCCAACAACAAAACTGAACCAAAGCCAGGGAGCATGCCAGATGCCGATCAACCAAGTGAGCTTCATCGAACGCTGCGCCATAGGCTTGGGCCTGCTCGCCCCCAACCCGCCCCGCCAAGACGGCGAATCGCCTACCATCCTTACAGCCGTCGCTCCACCCGAGCAATGGGATGATTGGGTCGAAATCGAACCCCACGGCTGGCCCGCTCGCCGCGTCGAAAAGCATTATCAACTCGTGCCCACCACCTGTTTCAATTGCGAATCCGCCTGCGGCTTATTAGCGTTTGTGGACAAAGAAACGCATACTATCCGCAAATTCGAGGGCAATCCGCTGCACCCCGCCAGCCGCGGCCGGCTCTGTGCCAAGGGGCCAGCCACGATCAATCAAATCAACGACCCCGACCGCATCCTGCATCCTTTGCGGCGCGTCGGCAAACGCGGCGACGGCAAATGGGAGAAGATCGGTTGGAAAGAAGCGGTCGAAATGATCGCCGCTCGCATTCGCAAAGCCCTGGAAGAGGATCGGCGTAATGAGGTCGTCTATCACGTCGGCCGCCCGGGCAATGAAGGGTATGTCGAGCGCGTCCTGCAGGCCTGGGGCGTGGACGGGCACAATAGCCATACCAATATCTGCTCTTCCGGGGCTCGTTTCGGTTATGCCATCTGGCAAGCGTATGATCGCCCAAGCCCGGACCACGCCAATGCTGAGTTTATTCTGCTGATCTCCGCCCATCTGGAATCGGGGCATTACTTCAACCCGCACGCACAGCGGATCATTGAGGGCAAACTATCTGGCGCCAAACTGGCGGTGATGGACCCGCGGCTTTCCAACACGGCATCAATGGCCGATTACTGGATGCCGACCCGGCCCGGCACCGAAGCGGCTGCCCTGTTGGCAATGGCTCGCGTCATTCTGGAAGAGAATTTGTTCGACGCCGAATTCTTGCGGCGCTGGGTGAATTGGGAAGAATATTTGCGCTTGCAACACCCCGACGTGCCGCGCACTTTTGAGCAATTCATAGCCTGTGCCAAAACAGATTATGCCAAGTTTACGCCGCAATATGCCGAGGCCGAATGCGGTATTCCGGCGGCGACCGTTGTCGAGGTAGCGCGCAGGATCGGCCGGGCGGGACACCGGTTTGCCTGTCACAACTGGCGCGGGCCGGCGAGCGGGCATCTCGGTGGCTGGCAGGTGGCCCGCTGCTTGCATCTATTGAGCGTGTTGGTCGGCGCGGTGGGCACCGAAGGTGGCACGGGTCCCAATGCCTGGAGCAAATTCCGGCCCAGTCTCTTTGCCCAACCGCCGGCCCAAAATGCCTGGAATGAACTGCACTTTCCGCGCGAGTTTCCGCTCGGCCATTACGAGATGAGCTTTCTGTTGCCGCATTTTCTCAAGGAAAATCGGGCCAAGATCGACGTTTATTTCACTCGCGTCTTCAATCCGGTGTGGACCTATCCCGACGGTTTCACCTGGGTGGAAATGTTGCGTGATGAGTCGAAAATCGGCCTGCACGTCGCCCTGACGCCGACCTGGAACGAGACTGCTTACTTTGCGGATCTCGTCCTGCCGATGGGCCAAGGCCCGGAACGGCACGATCTCAACAGTTACGAAACCCATAGCGGCACCTGGATCGCATTTCGGCAGCCAGTCCTGCGCGTTGCCAATGAACACAACGGCAAAAAGGTCGAATTCACCTATGAAGCCAACCCCGGCCGCGTCTGGGAAGAGGACGAATTCTGGATCGAATTGAGCTGGCAGATCGACGCCAAGGGCCAGCTCGGCATTCGCAAGCACTTTGAAAGCCCGTATCGGCCTGGCGAGAAGATCAACATCGATGAATACTATCGGTTCATTTTCGAGCGTGTGCCGGGGTTGCCGGAAGCCGCAAAAGCAAAAGGCCTCGATCCTCTCGCCTACATGCGCAAGTTCGGCGCCTTCGAAGTTCTCAAATCCACATACGCCCGCCATGAACGTAAGCTTGCCGGCGATGAGTTGGCGGGCATTGAGGTGGACGCCCAAACCAATGTCGTTTTGAAAGGCGGTAAAGCGCTCGGCGTCCAATTGGACGGCACCTGTTTCGAAGGGTTCCCGACGCCGTCGCGCAAACAGGAGTTCTGCTCGCAGACGCTCATCGATTGGGGTTGGCCCGAGCATGCAATTCCCGGTTACATTCACAGCCAGGTCGATTGGCGAGACCTCGACGCGAAGGCGGGAGAGTTTTGTTTGCTGCCGACATTCCGTTTGCCGACGCTCATTCACACACGCAGCGGGGCGGCCAAATGGCT
>DASRAT010000325.1:0-3338 GCA_035638015.1 Gemmataceae bacterium
GGGCCAAAGAGCATGTAGTAGAGATAAGGAAACGAGGCAGGTTAATACGAGGCTGTTGCGGACAGAATTGCGAGTCATGGCACCCCTCATGATTGGTGAATCACAAATACATAACCACGCACCCCCTCGTCCTCAGGTTCCGCCCGAGGCCAGGCACAGCCTGGCGGGCAGTGCGTCAAAGTAGTTGAGCGATAAGTGCGCTTTGGTTACAGCTTCGTTTCTTTCCCGAAGCCTTTTGCCTAGCCGTTGCAAAGAGGCGATGGCCTCTTGCGTAACCCAAGCCTCCGGCCCCCCGGTGGCCAAGCGCTCCAGCAATTCCACCGCCGCGGGAGTCGCATCGCGCTCCAAGAACTCGATACTCCATAGCAAACGGCGCGTTGCAGGCGCGGGCCAATTGCCCTTATCTAACATGTCGACGATGGGCTGGAGCCGCGCGCGTGCCTCCGGCGAAGCCGGAGTGACAAGGGCTTTTTTCAACGCCGCCTCCGCATGCTCTCCCATTAGGATCAATTCGGCCTCGGCGTGTTCACGCGCTTTGAAGTTCGCATCGTCGATCTGCGCAATGTATGTGGGGATTTTCGTGGTGTCATATGCCACGGGCCGCAGTTGTTCCTTTAAGAAAGCCAGTGCGATTTCTGGACTGGCTCTCATGCGCCGGAGGGCCTGAAGGGCCTTGATTGGCTCGTCAGCACCGAGATCGTCCGAGATCGCGGTCAACTCCTTGGCCGTCGGTTCCTTTCTGGCTTTGAGCGCATCTTCCCGCCAAAGTGAGACATCCAGAAGCAGGATGACTTGATCGTGTTGGCCGGACTTATTTCCTTTTGGCTCTCCGCACACCGCCAATTTACGGTTATCAGGCGACAGAGCCGCCCAGCCGACATTAAACTCGTCAAGCTGTTTCACCCACGGCAGCTCTTGCCCCGTCGCAAAATCAAGCAGTAAAGTCGTCCGGCCTTTGATCGCCAGGACCGAGTCCTTAGATTCCCGCGGAAAAACCATAATCCTGCCAAGAGGCGACACCCGAACACGGTAACCGTGTGTCGACAGGCCAACTTGCTTGAGTCTGCTTTCTGGGGGAAAGGAACCACCGGGCATCTTCCCCGCGACGCCTTTGAACACGATTTCCATTGACGAGCCGAATCGCCCAAGATCGCGCCCAGATTCAAGATCCCATAGTCGCATTGAAATGTTGTAATGGGACTGTGTCTTAGTGGAAGTCCATGGCTCATCGCGAATGTGTTTCCAGTGTTCTGCAACGACCGTCTTGCCATCCTCACTAAATCTGAATGCCCGAATACCACCTCTGATGCCATCAAGGTCCCAGCCGAAGCTTGGCATTTTCTTCCCTGTCGCCAGGTCCCAAAGCTGCAACCCCCATTTGCTGCCGCGCTCTAACACGCCAATCGCAGACTTTCCATCGGGGCAAAAACCCAAAGGGTTGTCGTAAGATTCAAGGCGCTCCCGAGAAGGGTCATATTCCAGAGCATGCAAAGGCGTTCCCGTTGCCAGATTCCAAAGCCAAAGCTCGCTTGCGGAAGTCGTCCGATAGGCGGCCAGCAGTTTGTCGCCTGTTGGCGAAATAGCTGTCCGTTCAAGCCATCCACCTTTCGGCCAGTTTCCAAGGACCTGAATTTCTTTGCCCGCTTTCAAATCAAAAACGTGAATGGCATTGTCCCAGTTGTAGGCGAACAACTTGGCGTCGTGCGAAAAAACAAAAAACGCAGATTGGTTAATCTTCGGTTCGAGCCGAATGATCTCAGGCGCCACGCCTAACGGCTTCTTTTCACCGGCCGCCTGGCCCGAGGATTTTTCCCAAGCAACAAGGCCGAACACGGCCGATGCCGCGGCCGCAACAACAAGACTACGTGTCATGGCTGCTGTCCCTCCGGTGAGTTTTCAACTTGCCGAAATAATCGGCAAGTCAAAAACTCACCGTCACGTCGCGTGGGCGGAACACCATCACTTCTTCAATGGTTGCTCCGCCTCCACAATTACCTTTTGCCCTTCCCTGAAGCTCCCAGTCGACAGCACAACCAGATATTCTCCTGGCTCCACCGTCGCATCCTTGACGCCATCTGCCTGCAGGTTCCACACCACTTGATTCAGGCCGGCGTTGCCGGTGCCCTTGATGCTGGCCAGTTCCTTGCCGGCGGCGTTGTGGATGGAGATGGTAACGTCCTGGTTAGTCTGGTTCCTGAGATGGTAGCGAATGAAGGCGCCGTATTGGGGGTTGGTGCCCGTGAACTCATTGCTCTTGGGATCAGGCCCGGTTTTCTTCCATTTGAACGCGACCGCCGGCCGCACTTCAAACAGATGAGCCTGCTTGGCCAAAGCGTTGGCCGTTTGTTGTTCCAGGGGGGAGATGTCGTCAAACACGAAGATGCTGCGGCCATGCGTTCCCACGACCAGATCACGGTCGCGCGGATGAATGACGAGGTCGTGCACGGCCACCGTCGGCATGCCGCCTTTCATGCGGTGCCACGATTTGGCTCCGTCCAGCGACGCGAACAGGCCAAACTCGGTGCCACAGAACAGCAGGTTCGGGTTCGCGGACGATTCGATGACCACATTGACGCTGCCGTCCACCGGCAAATTGTTGGTGACGTTTTCCCAGGTCTCGCCGTAGTTGGTGGTCTTGAAAATGTACGGCTTGCGGTCGTCGTTGCGGTAACGCGTGATGGAAACGTAACAGGTGCCTTCATCGTAATGCGAAGGTTCCACGCGCGAGATGCAGCGGTCCTTGGGCAGGCCCGGAATCTTGGACACGTCGCTCCAGTTTTTGCCCGTGTCCTTGCTCACCATGATGCGGCCGTCGTCGCTGCCGGTCCAGAGCACTCCTTTCTTCTTGGGCGATTCGCCGATGGTGAACAGCGAATGGGCGCCGCCGCCGCCTTTGCCGCCGCCGCCGCCGCCATAGGTCAAATCGGGGCTGATAGCCTTGGGATTGTTGCCGCGATCGGTGGACATGTAGAGGTATTGCGAGCCGCAGTAGAAAACTTTCGGATCATGCGGCGAAAGCAACATCGGCGTGGACCAGTTCCAGCGATTGTCATTGCCGCCGGGCTTGATGCCGCCGCCACCGCCCTTGCCGCCACCCTTCTTTTGAGGATCGTCCTTCTTTGGCTCGTCCTTCTTCGGGTCATCCTTCTTCTGATCGCCCTTTTTCGGGTCGTCCTTTTTCGGGTCACCCTTTTTGGGATCGTCTTTCTTCTGGTCGGCTTTCTTGGGATCGGGTTGGCCGGCCGGGAAGAAAGCGATGGGCCGGAACAAACCGCCGCCACCCTTGCCCGGATCAAGGGGATCATCAGGATCATCCGGATCACCGCCCTTCTTGCCCT
>DASRAT010000326.1:0-5396 GCA_035638015.1 Gemmataceae bacterium
AGTTGCCGCCGATCCCGACGGGTTTGACCATCAGCCCCACCGGCCCGGACCCGACCTTGAGCTTGCCGACCGATTTGCAGGCGGCACCCGGGACGGCGGTGGTAGTGGCTGTGAATCTGGACACGGCGCGTCCGGACGGCAGCACGGGTTTGATGGAATCGATCCTGGCGCTCAGGTACGATCCGGCGGTGTTCACGGTGTCAACGTCGGATGTACATCTGGGATCGCTGCCGTCGTCGGGAAGCGGCTGGAAATTGCACTCAGTAGTCAACGCCCAAACGGGCGAGATCGGCATCGACCTGTTCAGCGCCACGCCGATTGTGAGCACGGGCGGCGGCAGCCTGGTGACGTTGACGTTGCACGTGCTGTCGGAGGCGCTGGCGGGCGCCAGCGGCATCAACCTGGTGCGTTCGGTGAGCCCGACGGGTCAACGGCAGTATGTGACCACGGCCTCCGACGCGAGGGGCCCGTACATCCTGCATCCGGCGGTGACGGACGGCGGCGACCCAGGCGTTGACGGCGTGGTGAACCTGTTACCGAAATCGACCATGATAATGCAGACCACAAGTGCGCCGTCCTTGGCATTCGATAATTCAAACACCGTGGCTGAAACAGTTACAGCATTGCCGCCGGCTCTCGCCGAAAATCTGACGCCCAGACAAGAATCGGTTTTTGCTCAAATCTTTGCGGACCCGGAAGTGGCCAGGAATGCCAACCCTGAATGGACTTCTCGTGATTCGCTGGGACACTCGGCGTTTGTGGACGCGCCGTCAATCACCCAAGACCTGGCGGTGCAGTCGCCAACGGCAAATGAGTTACCCTGGGCCACGGCAGCGGAAGGTTATTTTGCAAAGCTGGGGCTGGCAGAGAATCGCGCCCGCAAAGCATCAAAAAACGGCAATGCCTACGGATTTGAGCCGAGTGGTGACAGTTTTGATTTGGAATCGTGATTGCCAACAGCGCTGAGCACAGCGCCCGTGTTGCTCAATCTCGCTCAATTTGCTAGGCCACCGCACTTCTGCGAAAAATGGCCTGTCTGACGCGGCGCAACCCGCCGCCCAGGCCTTGCGCCGGTTGTCTCGCATTCCCACGTTCATTTTGAGGCGACGGCCATGTTCCTGTCCATTCCCCCTTCGCTGTGCGCGCTGAAGCGAGTCGCCGCCAAAACCGACCATCCCCGCTATACCGCCAAGGGCTTTGGAACCCGCAGGGTGGCCCTGTGCCGCCAACAGCACTGCTGCGCGAACTCGACTGTCGAGGTGCGGGCCTTTCAATTCTTCGATCAGCAGCGGCGCTACCTTGTCGCTTTTGAGTTTTGCCGCCACGGAAATCAGCCTGGCTCGCGGCAACTTCGACAAGCTCGCCGAAATTTTCGCGCCCGCCGGCACTCCGAGCATTCAAGGCAAGGCCTGGGTATGCGTGGACACCGGGCCGGCCAATTTTCCCACCAAGCGGCACGGGTGGCTTCTCCAGGACGATCCAGAACAGATCACGATCATCGACCGAATTGGAGAAGTGCAAAAGCTCAAGAAACCGAGACCGCGACGGAGTTCCCGGCGCATGGAGCGCGTCAGCGGATCGCTTTGGACTTGCCGACCATGTGATTGAAGCCGCCCGCTACGCTCATGTCGCCCGATTGCTGGGTCAACAACAACACGTTGCCAAACTCTACCAGCACGCAGAACAGGGTTACAAAAAGTACGCTGACCAATACATCTTTGGGGGCGACAAAAAACCCGAGTTCCATGCCTTTGTAGCGGATCGGCTGGCTTCGAGCTTGCGAAACGGCGCCATCTACGCCGGTCACGGCAGCACTTCTCGCATGGATCTGAAAAAGCAGTGGGAGAAAATCGCCGCGATTCCGTTTCATTCGCACCGCGATGAAGCAAGAGACATGATCAAGAACTACGAAAGTCTCATCAAGGAGGACGTTGCCTGGAAGGAGCCGAACGCCAAGGAACTTGCCAAGTTGACCACGGAGCAGAAGGTCTCCTACTGGCTCTATCACCTGCGCGATCTCGACGTCGGCCAATGGTCCGATCCCGGACACTGCTACGTTCTCGGAGGGCGGTTCGGCTTTTTCATGTCCGATGAGGAAGAGAAAAAAACTCCCAACGCGGCCGTGGAGCTGAAAAAACTGGGAATGGCCGCCATACCGCAGTTCATTGCTCACCTCGACGACGGCCGTCCAACGCGCTGCAAGGGTCACTGGCGCAGTTACTGGCCAGAGGGGCATTATCTCCTTCCCTACGGCGATTGCTGTCAGCAGGTATTCGAGGCCATCACCGGCAAGACGATCCACGCGTCCGGCGGCTATCCCATGCGGGACGGCAAGGGCACACAATGCAAAGAGCTCGCCGAACGTTGGTGGCAGGAGTACCAAAAGAAAGGCGAGAAACAGATGCTGATCGAAGGCACGGCGGCAGGCAACCGCGATAGCTCAGGCCATGCCCAAAGGCTTGTCGAAAAATACCCCGAAGCCGCTCTGACTCCAGTCATTGAAGGAATCCGAGCGAGTACGGACAAAGATGTGCACCCAGCAGCAACAGAATGGCAAACGATGCCGGAGTCGTGAAAAGTGTCCTGTTTTTCCGCGCGAACTTCCGCAACTTATAACCAACTGTGGGCGGACAGGCTTCCACCGGTTCGTCCTTCAGGTAGCGTTCCGCGTCGCGGGCCAGGCCGCTGGCCGTTTCGTAACGCCGTGTCCGGTCCTTCTCCAGGCAACGCATTACAATCCAGTCCAGCTCGCCGCGGACCAGCCGTCACAGCTGTGCCGGCTCGGTGCTGCGCTCGGCTGAGATTGTAGGCACGTCTGACCAAATGGAGTTTCATGTAGAAATGTAAAAAGACTACGAATTGTCGGCCATGGAGGCATAAAGCCAGGCGCGGGCAAAGCGCCAGGCCCGATCGGCCGTCGAAGGCGAGATGCCCAGCAAAGCCGCGGCTTGGGGCAGAGTAAGACCCGTGAAACAGCGCAACTCAACCAGCTTGGCCTTGACGATGTCGTGAGCGGCCAGCTTCTCAAGGGCGTCGTGCAAGTCGAGAAGATCATCATCGGGAGCACCAGCACCGAGGCGATCAAGGTCGACGATTTGGCGCACGGCTTTGCCGCCGTGCTTGACCCGGTCCTTGCGGCGGGCGATTTCGACGAGAATGCGCCTCATCGCCTCGGCCGCGGCAGCGAAGAAATGACCGCGACTGTCCCAGTGCTGGGCGTCGTCCTTGTCCACCAAACGCAAATAGGCTTCATGCACCAGCGCGGTGGCTTGCAATGTCTGTCCTGGCGCCTCCTGTGCCATTTTGGTCGCCGTCAACTTGCGCAGCTCATCATAGACCAGAGGCAACAACTGGCCGGCGGCGTGCGGATCGCCTTGATCGATGGCGTTGAGGATGCGAGTGACTTCGGTCATGAAGTTGAAGGTAACCTGCGGGACGACGTGGAGCAAGCGCGGGGTCGGCGCGACGGCTCCGGTTTTGGCTTGCATTAGTTAACAATGGCCAATTTAATAGTAGGAACCTCACTGGTTCTCCGTGCAGCGCTTGCCGAACGTCGAGCCCCAAAGCCGACATAAATGGTGTCTTACACGTGGGCCTTGCGGCTCAAAGCTCGCCTAGCCAGAAAAGTATCAACCGCGACTCATTGTGTTGTGCCTGCCGATTCTTCTTGCTCAATGGAATCTTGCATGGGATTGCCAAAGACTTTCCGACGCCGACGCGCTGTTAAGGTTCACCAGCGGCTCAGGGTGCGCCTGGCATTGGAGCTGTTGGAAGACCGCACGCTGCCGAGCGGCCTTTCAGTCCTATCTACCGTGCCGGCGGTTAATGCAGTGGTCGACACGGTGCCGCTCGATTACATCGTTAACTTTTCGGCGCCAATCGACGCCACGACGGTGGACGCCGGTGATTTTCAGGTGACCGACAACGCCAACACGCCGCGGCCGGCGGATTCGTTTGTTGTAAACAGTTCGACGCAGGCCAACTTCCATTACAATGCCGCTCCGTTTTCGAGCCTTGGGTCGCATGCAATTTCGATGACGGCGGGGTCAGTTCTCGATTTGACAGCGACGCCGCTGGACGCGTTTTCGGGTAGTTTTACATTTGCTGCCGGTGCGGCTACGCATTTTGCCGTCAGCGCTCCAACTAGCGCCACGGCAGGCGGTGCTTTCAGCATCACGATCAGTGCTCTGGATGGCAATAATAACACCGCCACGGGCTATTCCGGGACCGTCACATTCGCGAGCAGCGATGGCCAGGCGGTGCTGCCGGCCAATGCGACGCTTTCCAATGGGATCGGGACATTCAACGTCACCCTTAAAACAGCGAGCAATCAGACGCTAACTGCCACCGACACCGTTTTGAGCACAATTACGGCAAGCAGCAATTCGATCACGGTGGCGCCAGGAACCGTGTCGCACTTCGCAATCAGCGGCACGCCGAGCAGCGTGACGGCGGGGACCAGCGTCGCATTCACCGTGACGGCCCTGGACGCTTACAACAACACGGCGACCGCTTATGCGGGCACAGTAGGATTCACGACTACCGACAACCAAGCCGTACCGCCGGTCGGCAGCGCGTTGACCAGCGGTCAGGGTGTGTTCGGCATCAGCCTGAAGACAGCAGGCAATCGGACTTTGACTGTTGCGGACTCCACCGATAGCACCACTACGGGAATCAGCGGCACAATCTCCGTCACCGCCGCCGCGACGACGCATTTCGCCGTGATTATCGGGCCAGCTTTTGTGACAGCGGGAAGCGCAGTCACCTTCACGGTGACGGCGCTGGACGCGTTCAACAACACCGCCACGGGTTACAATGGCACCGTCCGCTTCACCAGCACCGACAGCGCCGCGACAATGCCGGCCAACAGCACATTGACCAACGGCAGCGGTTCCTTCAGCGTGACCCTCAAGACCTCGGGAAGCCGCACACTCACCGCGACGGACACATCCGCGAGCAGCATCAACGGAACTAGCGCTGCTATCACAGTTGTGGCCGCGGCAGCCACGCACTTCGCCGTCACCGCGCCTGCCGTTGCCACGGCCAGCGCAGCCTTCAGTGCCTTCGTCACGGCCCTGGACGCGAACAACAACACGGTCACGAATTACTCAGGCACTGTCCGCTTTAGCAGTAGCGATGGCGCCGCCGTCTTGCCGGCCAACACAACTTTGACCAGCGGCACTGGCGCCTTCAACGTGACGCTGAAATCTACCGGCAACCGCACATTGATCGCGACCGACACGGCCAACAGTGCCGTTGCGGGCACCAGCAACAATATTGCCGTGGTTCCCGGGGCAGCCACGCATTTCACCGTTACCGCTCCTGCCAGCGCCACGGCAGGGACATCCTTTAGTTTCACCGTGGTCGCTCTCGATGCCAACAATAACACCGCCACG
>DASRAT010000327.1:0-2094 GCA_035638015.1 Gemmataceae bacterium
ATCTCCCAGTTGCCGAAGTGGCCGGTCACGAACATCAGCGCCCGGCCCGACACCATTTGACGGAGCAACAGGTCGCCTTGCGGCAGTTTCACGAATTGCCGCCAGTTGTGCACATGAAAGCAGCGCGGCAAGTGAATGATCTCAATCGCCAGCATGCAGAAGTGCCGGAAAACCGCGCGGACAAGCTTGTCCAGTTCGACGTCGGTGTATTGGCCTTGGAAGGCATGTTGGAGATTGTCGATGGCGACCTGACGATGGCGTTTGTCAAGATGGTAAACGAGCCAAGCCAGGCCGACGGCGAAGGTTTGTCCCATCCGAAGAGGCATAGCCTGGATGACGCAGACAAAGATGCGCAAGAGCAGATAAACGCAGTAATCGCTGATGATCGATCGAGACTTGGCCACGTTGTCACTCCTTTGACAGACCTAGCTTTATTGTTGAGCCGTCACAAAGCTACCGTCGCACCCGTCTTGGCCGATTGATAAATCGCCAAAATAACCTCCACTGCCCGCCGGCCTTCGCGGCCGTCGACCAGCGGCGGGCGTCCGGTTTGAATGGCCTGGACGAAATCGGTTAGTTGCCGGGCGTGGCCGACATGCGAGATGGCCGAGGGGTCGCTGGCGCCGCCACTGGCGCCTGTTTTCTGAGCGAAACGTTCCCTGATCTGACGGTCCTCGGGCAATTCAGGTGCGATGTCCCAGCGCACCACATCTTCCTGTTCAATCACCGCCGTGCCTTTGTTGCCATGGATGGCAATCGTTTTGGGCAACCCCGGAAAAACGCTGGTGGTGGCCTGAAGGACGCCAAGCGCCCCATTGGCAAACCGCAAACAGGCAACCGCGGTGTCTTCCACCTCGATGCGCTCGTGAGCCAAGAGGCCCGTGTAACCCGTCACATGGGTGACACGCCCCATCATCCACTGGAGCAGATCGACGCTGTGAATCGCTTGATTCATCAGCGCTCCGCCGCCGTCGAGGGCCATTGTTCCCTTCCAGCCGCCTTCGTCATAGTAGGACTGGGGCCGCCACCATTTGCAGGTCGCCTCGCCCAGCGTCAGCCGGCCAAAGCGGCCCGCGTCCACTGCCTTTTTGAGCGTCTGGTTGGCATCGCCAAAGCGCGACATAAAAATGGCACAGAGCTTGACGCCGTTTTTATCGCAAGCCTCGATGATCTTGTCGCAGCGCTCCAGGGTGACTTCCATCGGCTTTTCGACGACCACATGTTTGCCGCCCTGGGCTGCGGCCACCGCCAGATCCATGTGGGCGCCGCTGGGCGTCGAGACGATCACGACGTCAACATCGGGCTGCGCCAACGCCGGCTTCAAGTCCGGGTAAATGGCCTGGATGCCCAGGTCCTGGCCCATCTTCTTGGCGGCTTCAATGCGGCTGTCGACCAGCGCGACTAGCTTGGCGCCGGGAACGTCAGCCAACGCTTTGGCGTGGAATCGGGCAATCATGCCGCAGCCGACAATGGCAAAGCCAAGGGACATGGTGGTGCTCCAGATTTGATTCTCAAAGGTCCGGGTTCATCTTCAGCACTTGCACCGCTCGCCACAGGTATTGCAACCCGCTCAGCGCCGTTGCGGCCAGTGTTGTCCAGATCAGACCATCGCGAATCCAACTCCACGGCGTTTGCCCGTTGGCCTCCAATGCCACAAAAATCGCAAACAACGCCGCACATTGCAAGACCATCTTGATCTTGCCCAGCCAATCCGCTCCGAATGTGGCTCCCCGGTTTTCCATGAAACTGCGCAGGCCGGTGATAATCAATTCGCGGGCCACCACCAGGGTGACCATCCACGGTTGCAAACCAGCATGGGGGACGGGAAGCAGAAAGATGTATGCCCCGCAAACGACAACCTTGTCCACCAAAGGATCGAGATTGCGACCCAACGTGCTGACCAAACCTTGCTTGCGAGCCAAATAGCCGTCCAGCCAATCAGTGACGGCGGCCACAGCGAAAACGATAATGCAGCCGATCCACATGGTTTCAAGGTGAATCAGCAAAAAAAGCACAAGCCCCAATACGAACCGCGACGCCGTCAACTGGTTCGGCAAGTTGAACACGGGCGGCTGTTTGTTGGAGGTCGCGGTG
>DASRAT010000328.1:0-2164 GCA_035638015.1 Gemmataceae bacterium
GAGGCGTAGGTCGAGAGCTTCGCGCCTTTGGTGGGATCGAACCGTTCAACCCCTTTCATCAGACCGATGTTGCCTTCGTTGATGAGATCAAGGAGCGGCACGCCCAAGCCTTCGTAGTCGCGGGCGATTTTCACGACCAACCGCAGGTTGGCTTTGATCATGTGTTCGCGCGCCCGTTTATCACCGCGCTTGATCCGTCGCGCAAGGGCGATCTCCTCCTTCGGAGTCAGCAGTTTCACCTGGCCAATCTCGCGGAGATAGAGCTGTAAGGTGTCGCCACGTGGCGCCGCGGCTCGAATCGCTTCGCCAGGCTCAATCTCTCTGGACACCAGCTCCGGTCGCGTTCGTGGGAGCACCGTCGTTGTTGGCGGCGTCGAGTCGCGAACCCGCCCTGGCAGGCGCGGCGCGGTGAGAGGGACGCGCCCCGGTGTGAGCCGTGTCGTCCGGGAGCGGCAAGTTCGTTTGAATTCAGTTTTCATGTACCTTTCGGTTCCTTTGGCTGGCCGAGACAACTGCCGGCTTTTTGTTGGTCCATTCAAATGCATAGCTTTCAGTTATATGTCACTAGTATTGTTACATAATCACATAAAAAAGAGATCGTCAACCGCCTTCTTTTTGACGACAGGCGCCAGAGGCTTTCACTGCCCCGATTACGGCGGCCAAAGTAGTTTTCTGCAGATCCCGCTCCAAAGCCTCTTGTGCCGACACAAAGACTTTATCCAACGTCTCCCGGATGCAGTTCCCGACGGGGCAGGCAGCGTTCGGTTTGCGAGAAGGCGTGGCAAAAGGCTCAGAATCCTCAACGGACCGATAGATTTCTGCGAGATTGATGCGGCCAGGTGAACGACTCAGCCGGGACCCCGCCCCGGGCCCTTTGCAGGTCTCCACCAGTTTGGCCCGCTGCAAGGCCAGCAGCAGTCGTCGGATGATGACCGGGTTGGTGTTGACACTGCCCGCCAGCAAAGCCGACGTGACCCGGTCGCCCTCCTTGTAAGCGAGGACGGCCAGCACGTGAACCGCCATGGCAAAACGACAGCTTGATCTCATGCGACGCCAAAATACGTAATAGTGTGCATTACATTTGTCAAGCCACGATTGACTCCGGCAAACTGGTATTAACAAAACTCGGACAATCAAAAGGATTGATGAACGCCTTGAGCATTCAGGTTGGAATTTGCCGGCGAGAAAACCAGGGAGTGTTTTTCAGTCCATGCTGACAGCGCCCCGGAGCCTTTTCTTTTCACTGTGGCGCGACTTGTCGGCGAGCAGGCGCTCTTTCGCGCGGCGCGACCGTTTCCGTTTCTGGCGGCGGACTTTTTCAATCCGAGCGCGTTCGGAATCCAAGCGTCCTTTTTGAAGGGTTTCGATTTTGTCCAGCAAAAGGCGGCGGGCCAGGAAACGGTTGAGGCCCTGTTGTCGCGTGGTCTGGCATTTGACCTGCAAGCCGGTCGGACGGTGGAGCAACATCACGCACGTGGCCGTCTTGTTGACGTTCTGGCCGCCGTGCCCGCCCGACCTGACAAACGTTTCTTCGATGTCGGCTTCGCGCACGCCTAGCGCGGCCATGCGCTGAGCAAGCTGATCTTCCTTGTCCCCGCTGACGGCGAATGAGCCCATGGCGGCAGTGTAGCGGTCGGGCGTTGGCACGATCAAGGCCAGGAAGGATATTTCGGTGCGTGAGGTCGTCTCTGGGCAGTAACACCAACGCTGCAAGAACTGCCAAGAGGCCTGCCCCACGATGGGTCCTGGCCAGATGGCCGCCGGCGGCGACCGCCTGTACCGAGGTTTAATCGCTTCACTTTTCAAGGAACGCGCTTGGAATTTGATTCCGCTTTCCTCCATGATCGGTCCATGAAAAATGCAGCGGCAGGCACGGCCCGAACCCAGCCGAAATCAACCCGAAAAGAATCTTCGACTGCGCCGAACGCCAAAATTCATCCTGTCGTGATTTACCCTTTTCGGCAACCGCCTGATTACTCGGACCTGGAGCAGCTCTACCAATTGATTGCCCGGCTCGACGCCGAGCAGGACAAATACTCGCGCCCGATCACGGTGATGGATCGCAAAACTTATTTCGCCATGGAAGGCAATAAACCCTTCCTGGATTTCCGGAAAAATGTCGTCGCCCGGCATTCAGAAATTCTCGATGCGTGGTGCGTGGACA